>NZ_JBQCGZ010000024.1:0-11049 GCF_051955155.1 Leifsonia sp. | reverse complement strand
GGAGGTCTCGGCGCGGGTCGGGACCGGGCTCGAGATCATCGACTCCAGCATCTGGGTGGCGACGATGACCGGCTTCGCGGCGCGGCGGGACAGCTCGACCGCGCGCTTCTGCACGATCGGGACCGCCTCCAGCGGCAGCTCGACGCCCAGGTCGCCGCGGGCGACCATGATGGCGTCGAACGCCTCGATGATCTCCTCGAGCGCATCCACCGCCTGCGGCTTCTCGACCTTGGCGACGACCGGAACCTTGCGGCCGACCTCGGCCATGATCTCGTGCACGCGCTGGATGTCCGCGGCGTTGCGCACGAACGACAGGGCGATGATGTCGGCGCCGAGCTTCAGACCCCAGCGCAGGTCCGCCTCGTCCTTCTCGGACAGGGCGGGAACGTTGACCGCGACGCCCGGCAGGTTGATGCCCTTGTTGTTGGACACCGGACCCGCGACGATGACCTCGGTGGTGACGACGGTGCCGTCGGTCTCGATGACGCGCACGCGCACCTTGCCGTCGTCGATCAGCAGGAAGTCGCCCGGCTTCACGTCCTGGGGCAGGCCCTTGAACGTCGTCGAGGAGATCTCCTTGGTGCCGATGATGTCCTCGGTGGTGATCTTGAAGATGTCACCCTCTGCGAGGTCGTAGGGACCGGCCTCGAACTTGCCGAGGCGGATCTTCGGACCCTGGAGGTCGACGAGGACCGCGACCGGCTTCCCGGCGTCCTCGGCGGCCTTGCGAACATTCGCGTAGACCCCCTCGTGCACCTCGTAGCTGCCGTGGCTCAGATTCATCCTGGCCACGTCAACGCCCGCGTCGATGATCGCGCGGATGTTGTCGTAGCTGGACGTCGCCGGCCCGAGGGTCGCGACGATTTTCGCCCTTCTCATGCTTTTACTTGCTCCGTGATTCTCGCGCCCCTGACGGCGCGTTCTCGTGGTGGAGGGGACTCAGACCAGGATGCCGCGGTCCGTGGGACGGACCGGAGCCGGCAACTGCGTCTCCCCTTCAAGATACCGGTCGACGGCGGCGGCCGCTGCGCGGCCCTCGGCGATCGCCCACACGATCAGCGACTGGCCGCGGCCCGCGTCGCCCGCGACGAAGACGCCCGGCTCGCTGGTCTGGTAGTCGCCGCCGCGCGCGACGTTGCCGCGCTCGTCGAACGGCACGTTCAGCTGCGCCGCGATGTCGTCCTGCTCCGGGCCGGTGAAACCGAGCGCGAGCAGCACGAGGTCCGCGGGGATCTCGCGCTCGGTGCCCGCCTTCGGCACGCGGCGGCCGTCGAGGTACTCGGTCTCCGCGACGCGCAGCGCGCGCACCTCGCCGTACTCGTTCGCGAGGAACTCGACGGTGGAGGCCAGGAACTCGCGGTTGCCGCCCTCCTCGTGCGCGGTCTGCACCTCGAACAGCGTCGGCGTCGTCGGCCACGGCTGGTGCGCCGGACGCTCGCTCGGCGGCTGCTTGCCGATGGCGAGGTTGGTGACGCTGGCCGCGCCCTGGCGGTGCGCGGTGCCGATGCAGTCCGCACCGGTGTCGCCGCCGCCGAGGACGACGACGTGCTTGCCGTCCGCGGTGATCTGGTCGGCGACCTGGTCACCGGCGCCCGCCTTGTTCTGCTGGACGAGGTACTCCATCGCGAAGTGCACGCCCGCGAGGTCGCGGCCGGGGATCGGCAGGTCGCGCGGCACCATCGCGCCGGTGGCGATGACCACGGCGTCGTAGCGGGCGCGCAGGTCGGACCAGGAGATGTCCGTGCCGATGTCGACGCCGGCGCGGAAGCGGGTGCCCTCGGCCATCATCTGGTTGAGGCGCGCCTCCAGGTGCTTCTTCTCCATCTTGAAGTCCGGGATGCCGTAGCGCAGCAGGCCGCCGATGCGGTCGTCGCGCTCGTACACGGCCACGGGGTGGCCGGCGCGCGTGAGCTGCTGGGCCGCAGCGCGGCCGGCGGGGCCCGAGCCGACGACGGCGACCGTCTTGCCGGTGAGCCGCTCCGGCGGGTGCGGCTGCACCCAGCCGTTCTGCCACGCCTGGTCGATGATCGAGACCTCGACCTGCTTGATCGTCACGGCCGGCTGGTTGATGCCGAGCACGCACGAGGACTCGCACGGCGCTGGGCAGAGCCGGCCGGTGAACTCGGGGAAGTTGTTCGTCGCGTGCAGGCGCTCGATGGCCTGACGGCCCTCCCCGCGCCACATCAGGTCGTTCCACTCCGGGATCAGGTTGCCCAGCGGGCAGCCCTGATGGCAGAACGGAACGCCGCAATCCATGCAGCGGCCGGCCTGCCGGCGCAGCTGCGCAGGGTCGCCCGCCTCGTAGACCTCTTTCCAGTCCATGAGGCGCACGGAGACGGGACGGCGCTTGGGCAGCTCCCGCTCGGTCGTCTTCAGAAACCCTTTGGGATCAGCCACCAGTCACCTCCAGTTCGAGAACAGCCTTGGGGTCAGACAGCATCATCGAGCCGGTCACCTCCAATTCGAGAACAGCTTCACGATCAGACAGCATCATCGAGCGGTCACCTCCAGGATCCGGTTCCACACGATGTCGCCGTCGGGGTCGAGCCCCTCGTCGACGGCCTCCTGCCGCATCTGCAGCACCGCCGCGTAGTCGCGCGGCAGCACCTTGACGAACTTCGACACGGTCGCGTCGAAGTCCTCGAGCATCCGGGCGGCGAGGGCGGAGCCGGTCTCCGCCCGGTGCTTCTCCAGCAGGTCGCGAACGATCTCGATGTCGGCGCTGCCGAGGGGCAGCAGCTCGAGCTCGCCGCTGGCGAGGGACTCGCGGTTGACGCGGTCCCGCTTCAGCTCGTAGACGTAGGCCGTGCCTCCGGACATGCCGGCGCCGAGGTTCCTGCCCGTCCCGCCGAGGATCACCGCGAGGCCGCCGGTCATGTACTCGAGCGCGTGGTCGCCGACGCCCTCGACGACGGCGGTCGCACCGGAGTTGCGGACCAGGAAGCGCTCGCCGACGATGCCGCGGATGAACATGCTGCCCTGGGTCGCGCCGTAGCCGATCACGTTGCCCGCGATCACGTTGCGCTCCGCCGGGAACACGCTGCCCTGCGGCGGCCGCACGACGATCTGGCCGCCGGAGAGGCCCTTGCCGACATAGTCGTTGGAGTCCCCCTCCAGCCGCAGCGTGATGCCGGCGGGGAGGAACGCGCCGAGCGACTGGCCGGCGGACCCGGTGAGCGTGATGTCGATCGACCCGGTGGGCAGGCCGTTCTCGCCGTGCCGGACCGTGACCTCGTGGCCGAGCATCGTGCCGACCGCGCGCTCGGTGTTGCGGATCGGGAGCGACAGCTGAAGCGTGCCGCCGTTCGCGAGCACGTCCTGCGCGGCCTGGATCAGCTGGTTGTCGAAGTGCTCGTCGAGCTCGTGGTCCTGCGCGCGGCCGTTCTTGCGCGGCGCGTCGTCGGCGAACTCCGGGCCCTGCAGGATCGGCGAGAGGTCCATGCCCGACGCCTTCCAGTGCTCGATCGCGCGGTCGACGTCCAGCAGCTCGGCGTGGCCGATCGCCTCGTCGAGGCTGCGGAAGCCGAGCTCGGCCAGGTACTCGCGCACCTCCTGGGCGATGAACTCGAAGAAGTTCACGACGAACTCCGGCTTGCCGGAGAACCGGGAGCGCAGCTCGGGGTTCTGGGTCGCGACGCCGACCGGGCAGGTGTCCAGGTGGCACACGCGCATCATGATGCAGCCGGAGACCACCAGGGGCGCGGTCGCGAAGCCGAACTCCTCGGCGCCGAGCAGGGCGCCGACGATCACGTCGCGGCCGGTCTTCAGCTGGCCGTCCACCTGCACGACGACGCGCTCGCGCATCCCGTTGAGCATGAGCGTCTGCTGGGTCTCGGCCAGGCCGAGCTCCCACGGGGTGCCCGCGTGCTTGAGCGAGTTGACCGGGGACGCCCCGGTGCCGCCGTCGTGCCCGGAGACCAGGATGACGTCGGCCAGCGCCTTCGCGGTTCCCGCCGCGACCGCGCCGATGCCCGACTCGCTGACGAGCTTGACGTGCACACGCGCGCCCGGGTTCGCCCGCTTCAGGTCGAAGATCAGCTGCTTGAGGTCCTCGATCGAGTAGATGTCGTGGTGCGGGGGCGGCGAGATCAGGCCGACACCCGCGGTCGCGTGCCGGGTGCGCGCCACCCACGGGTACACCTTGGTCGGCGGCAGCTGACCGCCCTCGCCGGGCTTCGCGCCCTGGGCGAGCTTGATCTGGATGTCGTCCGCGTGCGTCAGGTACATCGACGTGACGCCGAACCGGCCGGAGGCGACCTGCTTGATCGCGCTGCGGCGCTCGGGGTCGAGCAGACGGTCGAGGTCCTCGCCGCCCTCACCGGTGTTCGACTTGGCGCCGAGCCGGTTCATCGCGATGGCGAGGGTCTCGTGCGCCTCCTTGGAGATCGAGCCGTAGCTCATCGCCCCGGTGGAGAACCGCTTGACGATGGCGGAGACCGGCTCGACCTCGTCGATCGGCACCGGCTTCCGCTCGCCCGTCTTCAGCGCGAACATCCCGCGCAGGGTCATCAACGCCTCGGACTGGTCGTCCACGAGCTTGGTGTACTCGCGGAAGATGTCGTAGCGGCGCGTGCGCGTGGAGTGCTGCAGGCGGAACACCGTCTCCGGGTTGAACAGGTGCGGTGCGCCGTCCCTGCGCCACTGGTACTCGCCGCCGGTCGCCAGACGCTCGTGCGCGAGGATCGCGCCCTCGGCCGGGTAGGCGCTCGTGTGCCTGGCCAGGTTCTCGGCCGCGATCACGTCGATCCCGACGCCGCCCAGCTTGCTGGTGGTGCCGGTGAAGTACTGGTCGACGAACTCCTGGCTGAGGCCGACCGCCTCGAACGCCTGCGCTCCCGCGTAGGACGAGACGGTGGAGATGCCCATCTTCGACATGATCTTGAGCACGCCCTTGCCGAGCGCCTTGATCACGTTCTTGACGGCCTTGTCCGGCGAGACGCCGGTGATCATGCCGCTGCGGACGAGCTCCTCGCAGGTCTCCATCGCCAGGTACGGGTTGATGGCGGAGGCGCCGTAGCCGATCAGCAGCGCGACGTGGTGCACCTCGCGCACGTCGCCGGCCTCGACGATCAGACCCACCTTCATCCGGTTCTCGGCCCGGATCAGGTGGTGGTGCACCGCCGCGAGCATGAGCAGCGACGGGATAGGCGCGAGGTCCTTGGTGGAGTCGCGGTCGCTGAGCACGAGGAACTGCGCGCCCGCCTCGATGGCCTCATCGACCTCGTCGCACATCTCGGCGAGGCGGCGCTGCATGGCGTCGGGCCCGGCGTCGAAGCGGTAGAGGCCGCGCACCGTGGTGGTCAGCCTGCTGCCGGGACGCGGGTCGATGTGCTGGATCTTCGCCAGCTCGTCGTTGTCGATCACCGGGAAGTCGAGCACGACCTGCTTGGCGTGCTCCGGGCCTGCGGTGAGCAGGTTGCGCTCCGGGCCGAGGCCGAGCTTCATGGTCGTGACGACCTCTTCGCGGATGGAGTCCAGCGGCGGGTTCGTCACCTGCGCGAACTGCTGCGTGAAGTAGTCGAACAGCAGGCGCGGCCGCTCGGAGAGCACCGCGACCGGCGTGTCGGAGCCCATCGCGCCGAGCGGCTCAGCACCGGTCGTCGCCATCGGCTTCAGCAGAATGCGGACCTCCTCCTCCGTGTAGCCGAAGGTGCGCTGGCGGCGCGTGATGGAGGCCGGGGTGTGCACGATGTGCTCGCGCTCCGGCAGGTCCTTGAGGTTGATCCTGCCCTGCTCGAGCCACTCGCCGTACGGCGCGCCGGCCGCGAGCTCCGACTTGATCTCGTCGTCCTCGATCAGGCGGCCGGCGACGGTGTCGACCAGGAACATCCGGCCGGGGCGGAGCCGGCCCTTGCGCACGACGCGGCTCGGCTCGATGTCGAGCACGCCGATCTCGGACGCGAGCACGACGAGGCCGTCGTTCGTGACGACGTAGCGGCCGGGACGCAGGCCGTTGCGGTCGAGGGTCGCGCCCACGAGCGAGCCGTCGGTGAAGACGATCGCCGCCGGGCCGTCCCACGGCTCCATGAGCATCGAGTGGTACTCGTAGAAGTCGCGGCGCACCGGGTCGATCTCGGTCTGGTTCTCCCAGGCCTCCGGCACCATCATCATCACCGCGTGCGGCAGCGAGCGGCCGGTCAGCGACAGCAGCTCGACGACCTCGTCGAACGAGGCCGAGTCGGACGCGCCGGGCGTGACGATCGGCAGCACCGGGTCCAGGTCGCCGAGCAGCTCGCTCTCCAGCTGCGACTGCCGGGCGCGCATCCAGTTGCGGTTGCCCTGCACCGTGTTGATCTCGCCGTTGTGCGCGATCATCCGGAACGGCTGCGCGAGCGGCCAGGACGGGAACGTGTTGGTCGAGTAGCGCGAGTGCACGAGCGCCAGCTTGGACGCGAAGCGCGGGTCGGACAGGTCGGGGTAGAACGGCTCCAGCTGGAGCGTCGTGACCATGCCCTTGTAGACCAGCGTGCGGCTGGACAGCGACGAGAAGTAGAGGTCCAGCTCGCGCTCGGCGCGCTTGCGCAGGAAGAAGGTCTGGCGGTCCAGCGCGATGCCGGCGACCGGCTCGCCCTTCTCGTCCGTGCGCGTGCTCTGCACGTAGAGCTGCTCGATGACCGGCATGGCCGCGCGGGCCAGGTTGCCGAGCTCGCCGGGACGCACCGGGACCTCGCGCCAGCCGAGCACGACGAGGTCCTGCTCGGCGGCGATCGCCTCCACAGCGGCCTTCACCTCGGCGCGCACGTCCTCATCGGTGGGGAGGAACGCGTTGCCGACCGCGTAGCGGCCCGCGCCGGGCAGCTCGACGCCGGCGACGGCGCGCAGGAACGCGTCCGGCACCTGCGTGATGATGCCGGCACCGTCGCCGGTTCCGGCGTCGGAGCCGACCGCGCCGCGGTGCTCCAGGTGGCGCAGCGCCTCCAGGGCGGCGTCGATGATGTCGTGACCGGCCGTTCCGCGCAGGGTCGCGACCATGGCGAGACCGCAGGCGTCCTTCTCGGCGGCGGGGTCGTAGAGGCCCTGCTTGGCCGGGATGGTTCCGAACCGGGAGTGGGGTGGCGTGAGCGCCATTTGGGGACCGTCCTCACAGTGTCGTGGATGTGGGGATGTGGGTGCGGGGACGCCATCGGCCCGTTGCGGGGAGTGATCCGCCGCTCCGCCCGGGCTGTGTGCGGCCCGGGTGGTCTGCGTGCGGGAGGTGGGGCTGACGCGGGTCACGCTTCGGATATCGCGTGCCGCGGATCTGGGTACGAGCGGGATGCTATTTCGAGCCGGTGGGGCTTGTGGCCGTGGCTTTCTGCGACCCGGCGGTCTCTCCGTCGTCCTCGTCGGTGAGCTCGTCATCCAGGTCGGTGTCGTCCGAGTCTACCTCAGCATCCGGCCGGACCCATTCACGACCCGGGACGTAGGGGCTCGGCTCGAGCCCGGTGTGCCGCTTCGACTGGACGATGAAGATGATCACGCCAAGCACCACGGCGGCGAACGCGGCCCACACGTTGGTGGGGATGCCGAGGAAGGAGAACTCGCTCGGGTCGATGCGGATCGACTCCAGGTAGGAGCGTCCCAGGCCGTACCAGATGAGGTAGACGGCGAGGACCTTGCCCCACTGCAGCCGGAACTTCCGCTCCAGCCAGAGGATGACGACGACGCCGATGACGTTCCAGATGATCTCGTAGAGGAACAGCGGCTGGAACAGCGTCCCGTCCGGCAGGCCGACCGGGATGGCCTTGTTTCCTGCGTCGATCTCCAGGCCCCACGGAACGTTCGTCGGCAGGCCGAAGAGCTCCTGGTTGAAGTAGTTGCCGAGCCGGCCGATCGCCTGGGCGAGCAGCAGTGCCGGGGCGACGGCGTCCGCGAACGTCCAGAACCGCAGGCCGGTCCAGCGGCAGCCGATCCAGGCGCCGACGGCGCCGCCGATCAGCGAGCCGAAGATGGCGTTCCCGCCCTCCCAGATGAAGAGGACCTTCCACAGGTCGGCACCCTCGTAGAAGTAGTCCGCCGGGTGCGTGATCACGTGGTACAGCCGCGCCCCGACGATGCCGAGCGGGACCGCCCAGAGCAGGATGTCGAGGACGACGCCCGGCTCAGCGCCGCGCTTGGTCAGCCGTCGCGACGTCCAGATCGCGGCGACGACGATCCCGATCAGGATCATGATCGCGTACGTCTGGATGCGCCAGTGCAGACCGAAGATGTCGATCGGGATCTGCTGCCACTCGGGCCCAGGGCTCGGGATGCTGGCAACCCAGCTGCTCATCGTCGCAACCACCCGATGACTCACCTTTCGATCGTTCAGGGATTCCGCGCAGGAGTGCGCGCGGCCAACTTAGTCTAAGACGCTCCTACGCGCGCGCCGTGCCGCGGGCGAGCTCGGCGGCCGTGCGGCCCGCGGCGTCGACGCCGCCGTCGGCCAGGGCCTTCACGAGCGCGGAGCCGACGATGGCGCCGTCGGCGTACTCCAGGACCTCCGCGACCTGGGCCGCGCTGGAGATGCCGAGGCCGACGCAGGTGCTCGTCGCGCCGGCCTCGCGGAGGCGGCCGACGAGCGTGCGGGCGGCGGAGTCGACGTCGCTGCGAGCGCCGGTGATCCCCATGGTGGAGACGGCGTACACGAAGCCCCTGCTCTTCTCGACGGCCTGGGCGAGCCGGGCGTCGGTCGACGAGGGGGCCGCGAGGAAGACGCGGTCCAGGCCCGTGCGGTCGGAGGCGTCCAGCCACGCCGTGCCCTCGTCGGGGATCAGGTCGGGCGTGATCAGCCCGGCTCCCCCGGCGGCGACCAGGTCGTCGGCGAAGCGGTCGACGCCGTACTGCAGCACCGGGTTCCAGTACGTCATCACCAGGACCGGGACGTCGACGCGCTGCGTGATCTCGCGCACGGCGGTGAAGCCGTCGCGCAGCCGGAAGCCGTTCGAGAGGGCCTGCTGGGTCGCAGCCTGGATGACCGTGCCGTCCATGACCGGGTCGGAGTACGGCAGGCCGAGTTCGATGACGTCGACGCCGTTCTCCGCGAGGGCGACGGCGGCGTCGATGCTGGTGGCCAGGTCGGGGAAGCCCGCGGGCAGGTAGCCGATCAGCGCGCCGGCCGCCTCCTGCTTGCGGCGGGCGATGGTGTCTGCCACGCGGCTCACGACTGCACGGCTCCTTCGTCGATCAGGCCGAAGTAGCGTCCGGCGGTCTCCATGTCCTTGTCGCCGCGGCCGCTGAGGTTCACCAGGACGATGCCCTCCGGGCCGAGCTCGCGGCCGAGCTCCAGCGCGCCGGCGAGGGCGTGCGCGGACTCGCTCGCCGGGATGATGCCCTCGGTGCGGCTCAGCAGGCGCAGCGCCTCCATCGCGTCGGCGTCCGAGACCGGGCGGTACTCGGCGCGGCCGATCTTCGCGAGCCAGGCGTGCTCCGGGCCGACGCCCGGGTAGTCGAGGCCGGCGGAGATGGAGTGCGACTCGATGGTCTGGCCGTCCTCGTCCTGCAGCAGCATGCTGCGCGCGCCGTGCAGGACGCCGGGCCGGCCCTTGGTGATCGTCGCGGCGTGGCGCGGGGTGTGCGCGCCCTCTCCGCCCGCCTCGAAGCCGACCAGGCGCACGTCCTCGTCGTCCAGGAAGGCGTGGAAGATGCCCATGGCGTTGGAGCCGCCGCCGACGCACGCGGCGACCGCATCCGGCAACCGGCCGGTGAGCGCGAGCACCTGCTCGCGCGCCTCCTCGCCGATGATCTTCTGCAGGTCCCTGACCATCGCCGGGAACGGGTGCGGACCCGCGACCGTGCCGAAGATGTAGTTGGTGGTCTCGACGTTCGTGACCCAGTCGCGCATGGCGTCGTTGATCGCGTCCTTGAGCGTGCGCGACCCGGTCTTGACGGCGATCACCTCGGCGCCGAGCAGGCGCATCCTGGCGACGTTGAGCGCCTGGCGCTCGGTGTCGACCTCGCCCATGTAGATGGTGCACTCGAGGCCGAAGAGCGCGGCTGCCGTCGCGGTCGCGACGCCGTGCTGGCCGGCGCCGGTCTCGGCGATGACGCGCTTCTTGCCGATGCGCTTGGTGAGGATGGCCTGGCCGAGCACGTTGTTGATCTTGTGCGAGCCGGTGTGGTTCAGGTCCTCGCGCTTGAGGATGATGCGCGCGCCGCCCGCGTGCTGCGCGAAGCGCGGCACCTCGGTGACGATGGAGGGACGGCCGGTGTAGCTGCGGTGCAGCTCGTCCAGCTCGGCCTGGAACGCCGGGTCGGCCTTCGCCTCCTCCCAGGCGGCGGAGAGCTCGTCGAGGGCGGCGACCAGCGACTCCGGCACGAACCGGCCGCCGAACTCGCCGAAGTAGGGACCTTCTTCGGAACGGAGGGACATCAGACTCCCAGGAACTCGCCGAGCGTTGCGACGGGGTCGCTCGTGACGAGCGCCTCGCCGACGAGCACGACGTCCGCGCCCACCGCTCGGTAGTGCGCGACGTCGGCGGCCGACTTGACGGCCGACTCCGCCACGCGGATGACGCCGGACGGATACGCGCCGGCCAGGCGGCCGAACAGATCCCGATCCAGCTCGAACGTGGAGAGGTTGCGGGCGTTCACGCCCACGAGCTTCGCGCCGGTGTCGAACGCACGGCTCAGCTCGTCCTCGGTGTGCGCCTCCACGAGCGGGGTCATGCCCAGCTGCGTGATGAGGTCGTGCAGGGCGACCAGCTGCTTCTGCTCGAGCGCCGCGACGATGAGGAGCACGAGGTCGGCGCCGGCGGCGCGCGCCTCGAAGACCTGGTACGGCTCGGCGACGAACTCCTTGCGGAGCACAGGCAGCGACACCGTGGCGCGCACCGCTTCGAGGTCCGCGAGCGAGCCGCGGAACCGGCGCTCCTCGGTCAGGACGCTGATGGCGCTCGCGCCGCCCGCCTCGTACTGCGCGGCGAGCGCGGCGGGGTCGGGGATCTCGGCGAGGTCGCCGCGCGAAGGGCTCGCGCGCTTCACCTCGGCGATGATCTTGACGCGCTCGGCCGGTGCGAGCGCCGCGAGAGCGTCGATCGCGGGCGCGCGATCCAGGGCCGCCGCCTCGACGACGGCGAGCGGGCGCTCAGC
>NZ_JBQCGZ010000023.1:0-16208 GCF_051955155.1 Leifsonia sp. | reverse complement strand
ATCGTCGCGGTCAAGCCGGCGATGGTCCCCGACCTACTGCACGAGATCGCGCCGTCGCTGACGCCGGGCGCGATCGTGGTGAGCGTGGCCGCGGGCGTGACGGTCGCGACGTTCGAGTCGCTGCTGCCGGAGTCGGTCGCCCTCGTGCGGTCGATTCCGAACACGCCCGCCCTCGTCGGCAAGGCGGTGACCGGCGTCAGCGCCGGCACGCGCTCGGAGCCGGAGGACGTCGCGCTGGTCCGCGCACTGTTCGAGACCGTCGGCGAGGTGGTCGAGGTCCCCGAGTCGCAGCTGGACGCGCTGTCCACCATCTCCGGCTCCGGTCCGGCATACGTGTTCTTCCTGGTGGAGGCGCTGACCGCCGCGGCACGGGAGAAGGGCTTCACACC
This sequence comes from Leifsonia sp., assembly GCF_051955155.1. Lineage (NCBI taxonomy): Bacteria > Bacillati > Actinomycetota > Actinomycetes > Micrococcales > Microbacteriaceae > Leifsonia > Leifsonia sp. The sequence goes on along the minus strand of NZ_JBQCGZ010000023.1, from coordinate 15,819 downwards.
CGAGCAGGCGCGCATCCTGGTGAACGGCACCTTCCTCGGCGCCTCGGAGCTGCTGGTGTCCTCCGGCGAGGACCCCGCCGAGCTGCGCCGCAAGGTCACGAGCCCCAAGGGCACCACCGAGCGCGCCATCGAGGTCCTCGCCGCCGCCGACCTCCCCGCCCTCTTCACCCGCGCCACGGACGCCGCCCTCGCCCGAGCCCGCGAACTCGCCGCCTCCTGACCCGCCCCGCAGCCGAGTACGCAGAAAGTACGCCCGAAACGGCCGAGTACGCAGAGAATCTGCGTACTCGACGGTCAGCGGCGGAGGAGGGTGCGCACGCGGGCGGCGACGGCGGGGAGTGGATCGGCGGCGGTGACGAAGACGACCTCCCAGCCGAGCCGGACGAGCAGCTCGCGGCGCGTGATGTCGGCGCGGTAGGCGGTGCTCGTCGCGCGGTGGTGGTCGCCGAGGTACTCGATCGCGACGCCGAAGCCCGGATAGGCGAGGTCGATCATCGCGCGGACCCGTCCGTCGCCGTCCGCGACCCGATAGTTGAGCTCGGGTTCCGGGAGGCCGGCGTCCTGGAGCGCGAGGCGGAGCCGCGTCTCCTGGGGAGACAGGGACCCGTAGCGGATGCGACCGGCTGCGGCTCGGAGGTTCGCGACGCCGCGGTGGCGTCCGTGACGACGAAGCGCGCCGTCCAGCTGGGCTCGTGTCGCCGGCGGAGGGGCGCCGTCGTACGGTTCCGTGCCGGCGATCACGTAGTCGCCGGCGACGGTCAGCTCATCGGGGCCGAGAGCGGTGCCGAGCTGCACCCACACCTCCTCGGGGGCGAACGCGCGCATCCCTCCGATCGTGACGACGCGCTGGCCCGTCGGTGTGAGCTGGTGGGCGAGCACCCCGCGGCGCCGGGGAGTGCGCTGCGGCTCGAGCACGCTCACCTCCACGAGAGCAGGCTCGGCCCGCCGCGGCAGCGGGATGCCGTGCAGAACCGCCGCGCTCCGGTGCGAGAGGATCACCTGGTCCGGCAGTGCGAGCAGCGCGGCGCGGCAGAGCGCGAGGTGCCCCTCCGGCTCCCGCGCCGTCCGGACGCCGTGGAACGGCGCCGCGTACCGCCCGCTGTAGAGGCTCGATCGCGCCAGCCCGCCTGCGACCGCCTCCCTGACTAGAAACCCATCCATCCCCCCACCCAACCGCCAACCCCGAACAAGCCCCCCAACTTATCCACACCCCACCCGTCGAGTACGCAAAAAGTGGGGTCAAAACGCTCGAGTACGCAGAGAATCTGCGTACTCGGCGGGTTCAGGCGGGGAAGTCGACGGCGGAGCGGGCGGCGGTGACGGAGCGGATGTAGGCGGCGACGGTCTGGTGGGCGGGGGCCTGGACGTAGCGATCCAGGGCGTCGGCGTCGGCGAAGTCGCTGATCAGGACGACGTCGAAGTTGTCGCCGGGGAGGAGGGCGTTGACGCCCACCTCGAGCGAGAGGATCTCCGGGATCTCCGCGGGCAGCGACTCCAGGCCGGCCTTGATGCGGGCGGCCTGCTCGGCGCGCTCGGTCTCGTCCGTCGTGGCGAGCTTCCACGAGACGACGTGGCGGATGGTCATCGGTCCTCCAGGATCGCGGTGCGCAGGCGGGCCGGGTCGACGCGCCAGTAGGTGTGCATGCGGCCGTCCACCAGGATCACCGGGATGTCCTCGACGTACTGCTCGTGCAGGTCCGGCTCCTCGAGGATGTTGCGCTCGACGACCTCGACCGCCGGAGCGCCGTCCGGCAGCGCCGCGATCACGCCGTGGACGGCATCGCGCGCGTCGTCGCAGAGATGGCAGCCGGGCTTCCCGATCAGGGTCAGAGTGACGGTGGATGGCACGGCATCCAGCCTAACCGAGCACGTTAAAGCAGGAAGCGCCGGACCGGGACGGACCGACGCTCGAGCCGCAGACTGTCGAGGTCTACTTCTTGTTGCGACGCTGGTGACGCGTCTTGCGGAGAAGCTTGCGGTGCTTCTTCTTCGCCATACGCTTGCGACGCTTCTTGATAACCGAACCCACGTAGACCTCACAAAATTCAGGGGGCATGCCGCGGGATGCGCGGCGACACAAGCAGCCAGTCTACCTGACGTCACGCCGTGTCGGCGACGCCGTTCTCCAGCACCTGTGTTACTGCCCACTCGGGAACACGGAAGGAGCGCCCGAACCGGATGGCGGGCAGCTCGCCCGAGTGCACGAGCCGGTAGACCGTCATGCGGGAGACGCGCATCATGTCGGCCACCTCGGCGACCGTCAGGAAGCGCACGTCGCGCAACGACCCGGAACCAGCGTCGTGAGCCATCGATGCCCCCTTCTGCCCGTCATCGTACTCGGGTCGGGACGACGGGACGCTAGGGAACTCTAGAGGCCGCCCACGGGCGGGCGCTAGTCGCGCCGCCACTTCTTCGGCGTCACCCGCTCCACACGGTGCCGGGTGTCGGCGAGCACCTTGCCGACGGTGCTGGCGAACTCGCGCGTCTCGTCGGCCAGCTGGGCGGTGAGCTCGCTCGCGTCGATGTCGGACGCGGTGAACGGGATCACCCAGTCCTCCACCGCCTCCAGCGGGGTCGGGTCCAGGCGGTAGTAGCGGTGCTGGCCCTCCTCGCGGACGGCGACCAGGGACGCCTCGCGCAGCACCTTGAGGTGCTTGGAGACGGTCGGCTGGCTGAGCTCCAGCCGCGCCACGATCTCCGAGACCGAGATCTCGCCGACCGAGTGCGAATCATCCGAGTTACGGTCGAGCAGCACTTTGAGGATGTCGCGCCGGGTCGGGTCGGCGATCACGTCGAAGATGTCGGCCATTCCACCAGGCTAGTCGCCCGGGTGTCGGAGTACCATGTCCGAAGCTGTCGGTGGGAGGTAACGGACGATGCGCGCGACGCAGGCGGCCCGCAGAGGCACCACCACATCGGGGGGACGCGTGAGGGCCGCGCTCAACGGCTTCGCCCAGCGCAGCCCGTCCCGGTTCGCCATCGTGGTGTTCACGCTGCTCATCCTCGTGTTCACGCTGCTGTTCTCGCTCCCGATCGCGTCGTCCTCCGGCCGGGTGACCCCGCTGGCCGACTCGCTGTTCACCGCGGTCTCCGTCATCTGCGTCACGGGTCTGTCGACAGTCGACATGGCGACCCACTGGTCGCTGTTCGGCCATATCCTCGTCTACCTGGGCGTCCAGATCGGTGCGGTCGGCGTGCTGACGATGGCGAGCATCCTGGGCCTGGTGATCTCGAGGCGGCTGGGGCTGCGCGCCAAGCTCATGGCGGCGAGCGACAGCAACCCGTTGCGCATCCACGCCGGCCCGGTCGCGGAGGGTCAGGCGGTACGGCTGGGCGAGGTCGGCAAGCTGCTGGCGACGGTGGCGATCAGCCTGGTCGTGATCGAGGGGCTGGTGGCGGTGCTGCTGTTCCCGCGGATGCTGGTGGCGGGCATGAGCGTCGGGTCGTCGCTGTGGGAGAGTCTCTACTACGCGGCGATGGCGTTCACGAACACCGGGTTCGCCCCGAACGCCGAGGGGCTGACACCGTTCGCGGAGGACTTCTGGTTCCTCGGCGCTCTGATGATCGGCGTCTTCCTGGGGGCGATCGGCTTCCCGGTGATCCTCGCGATCGCCTCCAATCTGCGCAAGAAGCGCCGGCGCTGGTCCATCCACGTGAAGCTGACCCTGCTCACGTCCGTGATCCTGCTCGTCGCCGGCGCGATCCTCTACATCGTGCTCGAGTACGACAACCCGAAGACGTTCGGGAGGCTGGATGCGGGGCACACGGTGTTCCAGTCGCTGTTCCTGTCCACGATGGCGCGCTCCGGCGGCTTCTCGACCATCAACATCGACGACCTGCACGGGTCGAGCCTGCTCGTGACCGACATGCTGATGTTCATCGGCGGCGGTTCCGCGTCCACCGCCGGCGGCATCAAGGTGACGACGCTGACGGTGCTGTTCCTGGCCGCCGTCGCCGAGGCGCGCGGCGTGGAGTCGATGGACGCGTTCAAGCGCCGCATCCCGATCGACGTGCTGCGGCTGTCGGTGGCCGTCGCGCTGTGGGGCGCGACGATCGTGGCGGTCTCGAGCATCCTCATCCTGCAGATCACCAAGGCGCCGCTGGACCACGTGCTGTTCGACGTCATCTCGGCGTTCGCCACCTGCGGGCTCTCCACCGGGCTCACCGAGCGATTGCCGGACGCCGGCGTCTACGTGCTCGCGGCCACGATGTTCTGCGGGCGCGTTGGTACAGTGACTCTCGCTGCGGCGCTGGCACAGAGCCAGCGCAAGCAGCTGTACCAGAACCCCGAGGAGAGGCCGCTCGTTGGTTGACCGGATCAAGCACAACGCTCCCGTCCTGGTGATCGGCCTCGGCCGGTTCGGCGCAGCGACCGCCGGCCAGCTGGACAGGCTCAACCGCGAGGTGCTGGCGATCGACACCGACGCCGGGCTGGTCCAGAAGTGGGCGGACAGGGTCACACACACGGTGCAGGCGGATGCGCGTTCGATCGAGACGCTGCGTCAGATCGGCGCCGAGGACTTCTCGATCGCGGTCGTCGCCGTCGGCTCGTCCATCGAGGCGAGCGTGCTGATCACCGCGAACCTGGTCGACCTGCGCGTCCCGCAGATCTGGGCGAAGGCCATCTCGCAGTCGCACGGCAAGATCCTGGAGCGGATCGGCGCGAACCACGTGATCTACCCGGAGGCGGAGGCGGGGGAGCGCGTCGCCCACCTCGTCTCCGGTCGGATGCTCGACTTCATCGAGTTCGACGATGACTTCGCGCTGGTCAAGATGTACCCGCCGAAGCCCATCCGCGGGCTGAACCTCACCGAGTCCGGCGTGCGGTCGAAGTACAACATCACCGTCGTCGGCGTGAAGAGTCCCGGCAAGCCGTTCACCTACGCGACGGCGGACACGGTGGTCTCCAACCATGACCTGATCATCGTCTCCGGCAGTTCCGCGGACATCGAGCGCTTCGCGGCGCTGGACGCCTGAGTCGCCGTCAGACGCCTGAGTGGCCGTCAGACGCCTGAGGCGACGTCAGACGATGGGAGCTCCCTCGATCTCCCTGTCGGAGCGGCGGTAGTCGGAAAGGAACTGGTCGAGGGTGGCGGAGTACAGTGCACGCACCAGATCCCCGGTCGCTTCCGCGTCGTGGGCCTTCGCGGCCGCGTGGATCCCGGCCAGCGCGCCGGCGAGGTCGTCGGCGCCGAACGACTTCTCCCACACGGAGACGTAGCGCAGCAGCTGCGGGTTCAGGCTTTCGCTCACGGCGTGGAGGACGGCGTTCCCGCTCGCGCGCTCGAACTCCGCGAAGAATGCGGTGAACGCGCGCCCGAGCGCCTGGGCGTCCCCCGCCTTCGTCGCCTTGCGCACCTCCTTGACCGCCTTGTCGAGCCGGCCGAGAGCGGCGGTGTCGAGTTGTGGCACCGCGTCACGGGCGGCCCGCTCGTCGAGCAGGCCGATCGCGTAGACGGCCTCGTCGATGGCGCGCAGGTCGATCGGCGCCACCCGGGTGTACCGGTTCGGCGCCATCTCGACCAGGCCGATGTCTGCGAGCTTCATCAGCGCCTCGCGGATCGGCGTGCGGGAGACTCCGAGCCAGGCGGTGAGGGTTTCGTCGAGCAGCGTCTCTCCGGGCTCGAGCGTGCCGTCGAGGATGCCCTCGTAGAGCCGGTTGTACACGACGTCGCGGAGCAGCTGGCGCTCCACAGGTGCCGAATCGTTGATGGGAAGCGGCATCAGGCGGTCCTCTCCAGTGTGTCGAACTCGTCGGCGACGCCGGCAAGGCCGGTTGCCCAGTATTCGGTGGTGGCGCGCGCGGCGGCGGCAGCGTCTCCGGCGGCCGCGGCGTCCACCAGGGCGGCGATCGACGAGGCGGCCTGCTCGAACGGCTCGGCGGATCGCGCGGCCAGGAGCGCGCGGCGCACCTCGGGGAGGTGCCGGACGAGAAGCCGGGCCAGGGTCTTGTTGTCCAGGCGACGCACGAAGACGCCGAGGAAGGCATCGGCGATGAAAGCGTCGTGGGCACGGGCCGCGCCGTCGTCGGCGGCGGTCGCTCGCGCAGCGGCGTCGCGGAGCGCTGCCACGTCCTGCTCGGTCAGCAGCGGTGTCGCGTCACGGACGACGCCCTGAAGGAGAGTCCCGACCGTCTCGACGAGGGAGCGGAGCCGGGTGGGGTCGATCGGGGTGACCCTGGTGCGCTTCTGCGGCAGGATCTCGACGAGACCCATGGTGGCGAGCTGGTTGAGGGCCTCGCGTACCGGCGTGCGCGAGACGCCGACCCATCTCTCGATCTCGGCGTCGTACAGCTGCTCGCCCGGGGTGAGGTCACCGCCGACGATGGCGTCGAGGAGGCGCTGAAACACTTCGTCGCGGATGAGGCGTCGTGGGCTGACGTTCTCTGTTACGGGTACAGGCATACATGAATGTTACATCCACCCATGGCGCTACGCGCGAGGCGCGTTCTCAGAATCGCTCGCCGAGCGCCTTGGCCTTGAGCGCGTCGAACTCGTTCTTGCTGATGACCCCCGAGTCCATCAGCCGCTTCGCCTGCTCGATGTCCGCGGCGGGGTTCTTCGACGGCGTCGGATGCGTGTAGTAGTCGGTGTCCTCCGCCACGGTCTGCCGCTCCTTCTGGTTGCGCAGCGCCATCCCGCGGCCGCGCGCGATCAGGTAGACGAGCGCGGTGAGGAAAGGCACGAAGATGAGGAAGATCACCCAGATCGCTTTCCACCAGCCGTTCAGCTGATCGTCGCGGAACAGGTCGACCAGGATGGTGAACAGCACCATCAGATAGGCGACGAAGGCGAAGGCCCAGAAGACCAGCCAGACGATGTTCCAGAAACCGTTCACTGCTCGCTCCTTCACCGATTGTGCGCTCACGGTAGTGCGCACCGGTCCGCCGTGGCTAGACGGCAAAGCGCGGGCGCTGCCGGCGGTGGTGGTTAGGCTGACCGCATGCTGCCGCAGCTCGAACCCCGCCTGTGGCGCGGTCGGTCGCCCGGCGGCTGGGCGGCCCTCGTCGTCGCGTTCGTCGTCGGCGTCCCCGTCGCGTTCGTGCTCGGGATCGCGCTGCTCGCGGCCGCCGTCGTCTGCGGCGTCCTCGCGCTCGTCGTCCGGCTGCTGGGCGTCGTCGCGGCGTGGGCCTGGTACGGCGTCCAGCGCGCCCGTCGCATCCCGTACCCGTTCGGCTCGCCGCCGCCCGTCCGGCGCAGGGCGCGGCGGGTCGCGCTGAGCGGGCTGTACCTGTCCGCGATGCCGAGGCTCACGGGAGGAACGGCGCGGGCCGCCGGCGTGCTGCTCGGACCGGCAGCCCTGCTCGCGAGCGTCCTGGGTCTGCTCTGGCCGCGCTGGCGGGCGCGGCCGTACCTCGGCGTGTTCACGCTGCCCGCGCTGCTGGCGAAGGCGGTGGGCCTCGGCCGCAGGCGCGGGCTGCTGCGCGACGGCCACGACGTCGTGCTGACCGGCTACGACGCGTTTCTCGCGCGCGTCTTCCCCGACCTGCGGGACGTGCTCGACTGGTGGGACGACCCGGCGTCGCCCGACGAGTACCGCAGGACGCCCGGGCTGCCCGACGTGCCCGCCGGCCTGCTCGGCCTCGACCTGGGGCCGGTCCCCGACCCGCTGGGGATGCCGGGCGTCGCCGCGGGCGCGATGCGCAGGCGCGCGGTGCACTCGGTGCGCGAGCTGCTGCTCAGCCAGCGCGAGATCGACGACCTGTGCGACCCCGACCTCGACGACCGGCCGGACGTCGGAGTGGTCCGCGTCCTCAGCCGCAGGGACGACACGGGTGCGCGGCACTGGATCGTTCAGTTCCCGAGCACCAAGTCGTGGCATCCCCGCGCGGGGGCTGCGCCGAACGACCTCACGGCCGACCTGGTGATCGGCGCGGAGCGGGAGGCGACGATCACGCGGGCGGGCCTCGCCGCCATGCGCGACGCCGGCATCCCCGCCGGGGAGCCCGTGCTCCTGGCCGGGTTCAGCCTCGGCGGCATGGTCGCGGCGCAGGTGGCGATGCGCGCGCACGCGGCCGGGTTCTCGGTGACGCATCTGCTGGTGGCGGGGACGCCGCTCGGCCGGCTGCCGGTGCCGCCGGGCATCCGGACCCTCTCCATCGAGCACGTGCTCGACCTGGTGCCGCGGATCGACGGCCGGGAGAATCCGGTGGTCGTCGACGGCCGCGATGGCGCCGCGCTGCTGACCGTCAAGGCGGGGCCACCGCTCTCCACCGGGTTCCGGCTGGGCGCGCTGCACCAGGCGACCGCGTACGCGGACACGGCCGCGGCGATCGAGGCGCGGCCGCCGTCGCCCGAGGTCGCCGCCTACCTGGCGGGGATCGCGCCGTTCCTCGGCACCGGCCAGCGGGTCGAGGACAGGGCGGTCGTGCGCGCAGGCGGGCTCCCGCCGCGACCGGCGGTGCCGTTCTACCTGCACAGCACGGTGGAGGAGGGACTGACCAGGGGGACGCTGAAGCAGACGCTGCGCCGCATCCCCGAGGTCTACGCGGTCGACGTGTACCAGTCCCGCGGCGGCCTGGCGACGACCATCCTCTGGAGTGCCGACGTGCTCGTGCGGCGCCTGGACCCGTGGCTCGCGGAGGACCGCAGGGCGACCATCTACCGCGGCCTGCTCTCGCTCCTCGGCCGCAGGCGCGCTGTCGGCATCCACCTGCGGCTGCAGGCGAAGCGGACGCCGGGGATCACCTGGGAGGCGACGCTGCAGCGCCTGCCGGACGGGCGCTGGCGGGAGAGCATCGACGTCACCGTCGACGACCGCGCCTCGGCGGCCGACATCGGCCGGCTGCTCCCCGGCGGCACCGCGCCGGTCGTCGTGATCCATCCGGCCGGCGCGTTCGAGCCCGTGCTGGACGTGACCAGGGTCTGACCACCCTCTGCACGCCGCGCGCAGGGGTCGTACGATGATGCGACCTGCGAGCGAGGAGGCGAAGTGGGACGAGAGAGCTTCTGGGCGACCGACCCGGACGAGCTGCTGAAGGTCGGCAAGCGGTTCCGGCTGGACGAACAGCCGACGGACACCACGCCCGGTTTCGACGGCGACAAGGCGGCGGGCGAGGCGGCGCTCGCCGAGGGCGCCGCCGTCCTGGCCCAGTTGCAGGAGCGGTTGTTCGCCGCCGGCGCGGCCGGCGACTCCCGGAGCGTTCTGCTCGTGCTGCAGGCGATGGACACGGCGGGCAAGGGCGGGATCGTCACCCACGTCATCGGCCAGATGAACCCGGACGGCGTGCGCTACAGCGGCTTCAAGAAGCCGACAGAGGAGGAGCTCTCGCACGACTTCCTCTGGCGGGTCTGGCGTCAGGTGCCCGCGGCGGGCCAGGTGGGCGTCTTCGATCGCTCGCACTACGAGGACGTGCTCATCGGCCGGGTGCGTCAGCTGGCGCGGCCGGACGAGATCGAGCGGCGCTACGACGCCATCAACGCGTTCGAGAAGGAGCTGACGGCGGGCGGGACGACGATCGTCAAGGTGATGCTGCACCTCGGCAAGGACGAGCAGAAGGCCCGGCTCGCCGACCGGCTGGAGCGGCCGGACAAGCACTGGAAGTACAACCCGGGCGACGTGGACGAGCGGCTGCTCTGGGACCACTACCAGGCGGCCTACCAGCTCGTGTTCGAGCGGACCTCGACGCCGGACGCGCCGTGGTTCGTCGTCCCCGCCGACCGCAAGTGGTACGCCCGGCTGGCGGTGCAGCACCTGCTCATCCGCGCCCTCGAGGACCTCGACCTGGACTGGCCGGTGCCCGACTACGACATCGAGGTGGAGAAGGCCAGGCTCGCCGGCTCCTGACGGCGGCGCTCCCGGGTCAGCCGAAGGCCTCGACGATCGGCCGGAACTTCATGACCGTCTCGGCGAGCTCGCGCTCCGGGTCGGAGTCCGCGACGATCCCGCCGCCCGCGTAGGCCGTCAGATCCCCGCCGTCGCTCAGCTGCGCGCAGCGCAGGGCGATCGCCCACTCGCCGTCGCCGTCGCCGCCGACCCAGCCGACCGGTCCCGCGTATCGTCCGCGGTCGAAGGGCTCCAGCTCGCGGATGAGCGCGATGGCGTCGCGCTTCGGCGTCCCGGCGACCGCGGCGGTCGGGTGCAGGGCGTCCGCGAGATCGAGCGAGCTCGCGCCGTCGCTGAGGGTACCGGCGACATCGGTGGCGAGGTGCCACAGGTTGGGGAGCTTGAGCGTGAACGGCAAGTCGCTCGCGGCCAGGTCGGCGCTGTGCGGGCGCAGCGCATCCAGGACGCTGGCCACGGCGAAGCGGTGCTCGTCCTGGTCCTTGGTGGAGGCGGCGAGGGCGATCGCGGCGTCGTTGTCGGAGGCGGCGTCGCGGCCGCGGGAGATGGTCCCGGCGAGTACGCGGGCCGTGACGGTGCCGTGGTGGACGCGGACCAGGGTCTCCGGGGACGAGCCGATCAGGCCGTCGACGGCGAAGGTCCAGCAGTCGGGGTAGCCGAGCGCGAGCTCGACCAGCGCCCGCCGCACGTCGGACTCGGCCGGCAGATGCCCGGTGAGGTCGCGGGCGAGGACGACTTTGGAGAGGTCGTGCTCGCGGATGCGCTCGACGGCCGACGCGACGGCGGCCTTGTAGCCGTCCTTGCCCAGCGTGCCGGGCAGCAGGGTGAGCCGGTACTCGTCGCCGAACGCGGTGGGGCGCGGGCGGGGAGCCTGGTCGCCGTCCACGTCGTCCGCGCGCCGGATGCGCGTGATCCAGCTGCGACCCGCGCGGCGGCCGAGGACGACCTCCGGCACGATCAGCGTGCTGGTCGCGGAGCTGGCGTCGTCGAAGGCGAAGGTGCCGAACGCGACGAGGCCGGTGCCCGGCGTGCGGACGTCGTCCGCGACGGTGGCGGCGGCGACCGTCGCGCGCCAGGCGGCGGACGCCTCCCGGATGCGGTCGGGACCGGAGAACTCCAGTCGCAGCGTCTCGCCGATCCCCGCGATCCCCTCGCCCTTGCGGAGCCAGACCAGGGGCCGGCGCGAGTCGAGGAAGGGGATGAGCTGGCGGACGTCGTCGATCGGCGTCGTCTCGACCGAGAGAGCCGTCACGCCCGTCGCCCTGCGGGTGGTCGAGGGAGCTGTCACCGGACCAGCCTACGCCCGGGATGCTGGGCGCCCGATGCGCGGCCCCTGGGCGTTGCCCGCGCGTGCGTCGCGCGCGGACGCGCGAAAATGCGCGGGATCACGGCGCAGCCTAAGCTGGTGGGGTGAGTAAGGCCGACCTCAGCAAGCAGCCCGCCCAGGTCGCCGCCATGTTCGACCAGGTGTCGACCCATTACGACCGCACCAACACGGTCCTCTCGATGGGCAACGCGACCCTCTGGCGCGTGGCGACGACGCGAGCCGTCGGGCCGCGCGCCGGCGAGACGATCCTCGACGTCGCGGCGGGGACCGGGACCTCCAGCGCGTCCCTCGCCCGCAACGGTGCGAGCGTGGTTGCGGCGGACTTCTCCGAGGGCATGATCGAGGTCGGGCGCCGCCGTCAGGCGGGCAATCCGTTCGTCAGCTTCGTGCAGGCGGACGCGACGGCGCTGCCGTTCGCCGACGACACGTTCGACGCGGTCACGATCTCGTTCGGGCTGCGCAACATCGTGGACCCGCGCGCGGCGCTCGCCGAGTTCTTCCGCGTGCTGAAGCCGGGCGGACGCCTGGTGATCTGCGAGTTCTCGCGGCCGACCCTCGCGCCGATCCGCGCCGGCTACGGCGCCTACCTGCGCTACGGGATGCCGATCCTCGCCAGGGCGGCGAGCTCGAACCCTGCGGCGTACGAGTACCTGATGGAGTCCATCCAGGCCTGGCCGAGCCAGCCTGCGCTGGCGGAGTGGCTGCGCGACGCCGGATTCGAGCGGGTGGCGTGGCGGAACCTGACGGCGGGGATCGTGGCGCTGCACCGCGGCTGGAAGCCGGAGCGGGTCGTGCCGGTGGTGGAGCCGGAGGAGCCAGCGGCTGCGAAGAAGCCGGCGGCTGCGGCGAAGCCGGCGGCCGCGAAGAAGCCTGCCGCGGCGAAGAAGCCCGCGGCGGCTGCGGAGAAGACCGCGGCTCCCGCGAAGCGCGCTGCTGCCGCGAAGCCCGCTGCCACACAGCCCGCTGCTGCCGCGAAGCCTGCGGCTGCCAAGCCGAAGCCGGCCGCCGCCGCGAAGCCCGCCGCGGCCGCGAAGCCCGCGGCCGCCAAGAAGCCCGCGACGCCGAAGAAGCCGGCCGCGCCCAAGCCGTCCGCCGTCCCACCCGAGGGGGAGTAGTGCCACGCAGCGTTCCGGCTGTCCGACGTCCCGCGTCGCTGACCAGCCAGCTCGGCCTCACCGAGCGGATCTTCGCCAGCGGCGAGGACCGCAAGGTCGCCTCCGCCGTCGACGACGGCCTCGCGCTCGTCGAGGAGGCCCTGCACCAGCAGATGCGGTTCGCCGACAACCTCGCCGACGTCACGACGCGGTACCTGCTGGAGGCCGGCGGCAAGCGCGTGCGCCCGCTGCTCACCCTCCTCACCGCGCAGCTCGGCGACGGCAACACCCCCGAGGTGCTACAGGCGGCGCAGGCGGTCGAGATCACGCACCTCGCGTCGCTGTACCACGACGATGTGATGGACGACTCGCAGATGCGCCGCGGCGTCCCCACCGCCCAGTTCGTGTGGGGCAACTCGGTCGCCGTCCTCACCGGGGACCTGCTGTTCGCGCGCGCGAGCAAGCTCGTCTCCGCGCTGGGCGAGCGCGCGATCCAGCTGCAGGCGGACACCTTCGAGCGGCTCTGCCTCGGCCAGCTCCACGAGACCATCGGCCCGCAGGACGGCGAGGACCCCATCGCGCACTACCTGCGCGTGCTGGAGGACAAGACCGGCTCGCTGATCGCCGTCGCCGCGCAGATGGGCGTCGTTTTCTCGCACGCCGACAGCGCCTACGAGGAGCCGGTCGTGACCTTCGGCGAGAAGATCGGCGTCGCCTTCCAGCTCATCGACGACGTCATCGACCTGTCGTCGCAGGGCGTCGCGGAGACCGGCAAGCAGCCGGGCAACGACCTGCGCGCCGGCGTGGCGACCCTCCCGGTGCTGCGGCTGCGCGAGCGGTCCGCCACCGATCCGTCCGCCGCGGAACTGCTCGACCGCCTGGAGCGCGACGTGATGGGCACCGCTGAGGACGGCGAGATCACCCCCGAGTCCACGGCCGCCATCGCCGCGCTGCGCGAGCACGAGGTGACGCAGCAGACGCTCGAGGAGGCGCACCGCTGGGCCCGCGAGGCCGTCGAGGCGCTCGCGCCGCTGCCCGACGGCCCGGTGAAGAAGGCCCTGGTGAGGTTCGCGGACACCATCGTCGAACGTTCGAGCTGAGCGAAGAAGGAAATCAACGCATGACCAAACTCCGACTGGCCATCGTCGGCGCGGGACCCGCAGGGATCTACGCCGCCGACATCCTGCTGAAGGCGGAGCGCGGGTTCGACGTCTCGATCGACCTGTTCGAGCAGCTGCCCGCGCCGTACGGCCTCGTCCGCTACGGCGTCGCGCCGGACCACCCACGCATCAAGGGCATCATCACCGCGCTGCGCGAGGTGCTCGACCGCGGCGACATCCGCATCTTCGGCAATGTCACCTACGGCACCGACATCACCCTCGACGACCTGAAGCGGCACTACAACGCCGTCATCTTCGCGACCGGCGCTGTGCACGACGCGGACCTCGACATCCCCGGCATCGACCTGCACGGCTCGTACGGCGCCGCCGACTTCGTCAGCTGGTTCGACGGCCACCCGGACGTCCCGCGCACCTGGCCGCTCGAGGCGGAGTCCGTCGCCGTGATCGGCAACGGCAACGTCGCGCTGGATGTCTCGCGCATCCTGGCCAAGCACGCCGACGACCTGCTGCCGACCGAGATCCCGGACAACGTCTACGAGATCCTCAAGAGCTCGCCGGTCACGGACGTGCACGTCTTCGGCCGCCGAGGCCCGGCCCAGGTGAAGTTCACGCCGCTGGAGCTGCGCGAGCTGGGCGAGCTGCGCGACGTCGACATGATCCTCTACGACGAGGACTTCGACTACGACGAGCAGTCCAAGGACGCGATCGCCAGCAACAAGCAGGTCATGGTCATCGACCGCGTCCTGCAGCAGTGGCGGAAGCGCGAGGTGGGCCAGGCGTCGCGCCGGCTGCACCTGCACTTCTACGCCAAGCCGGTCGAGGTCGTCGCCGACGAGGACGGCAACGTCCGCGCCTTCCGCTACGAGCGCACCGAGCCGGACGGCGAGGGCGGCGTGCGCGGCACCGGCGAGATCCGCGAGGTCGAGATCCAGGCGCTGTACCGCGCGGTCGGCTACTTCGGGTCGCCGCTGCCCGGCATCCCGTTCGACAAGAAGCACGGCGTGATCCCGAACCACGAGGGCCAGGTGCTGCGCAAGGGCGACAACGAGCGCATGTACGGCGTCTACGCGACCGGCTGGATCAAGCGCGGCCCGGTGGGGCTGATCGGCCACACCAAGTCGGACGCGATGGAGACGATCAAGCACGTCATCAACGACCAGGGCAACTGGTGGGCGCCTGCCGACCCGTCCGAGGAGTCGGTCGTCCGCCTGCTCGAGGAGCGCGGCGTCGAGTTCACGAACCTCGACGGCTGGCACAACCTCGATGCGCACGAGCAGCAGCTCGGCGCCGAGCGCGGCCGTGCCCGCATCAAGGTCGTGCCGAGGGACGAGATGGTCCGGGTGTCCAACGGGACGCCCGTGGAGGCTCCGGCGGCGGAGTGAGCGGCCCGCTGCGCGCATCCTCTGGCACCCTGGTGACATGACGCGCGTGCACGACTGGCGGCCGGACATCCTCGGCGACGGGTTCGAGCAGCTCACGCTGCCGCTCGCCGCCGACGCCGAGGGCGACGTCGTCGCGACGCTCGTGCGGTACTCGCCCGGCCCGCACCTGGGCGACCTGCTGCGCGCCGGCGCGCATCCCGCCGCCGACACGGACGTGCTCTACGTGCACGGCTGGTCTGACTACTTCTTCCAGACCGAGCTCGCCCGGTTCTGGCACGACGCGGGCGCGCGCTTCCACGCCCTCGATCTGCGCAAGTACGGCCGGAGCCTGCGCAAGGGGCAGACGCCCGGCTACGTCAGCGATCTGAACACCTACGACGAGGACATCGAGGCGGCGCTCACGGCGATCGGGCACGGAGAGGGGCAGCGCGCCGGCGGCCGCTCGCGCCGGCTCGTGCTGGTCGGCCACTCCACGGGCGGGCTGACGCTGAGCCTGTGGGCGGACCGGCATCCCGGCCGCGCGGCCGCGCTCGTGCTGAACAGCCCGTGGCTGGAGTTCCAGGCGCACTCCGTCGGCCGCGCCGCACTCGGGCCGCTGGTGGACCTGCAGGCCAGGATCGACCCGAAGGCGGCGATGCCGAACGTGGACCTCGGCTTCTACACGCGGTCGGTGTCGAAGACCATGGACGGCGAGTGGGACTACGACCTCGCCTGGCGTCCGGTGCGCGGCTTCCGCGTCTACCCGGCGTGGCTGACGGCGATCCTCGCCGGGCACGCCCGGGTCGCGGCCGGGCTGCGCATCGACGCGCCGGTGCTCACGCTGCTGTCGTCGGCTTCCACGCTGCTGCCGTACTGGACGCCGGACATGCTGAAGTCGGACGTGGTGCTGGTGGTGCAGGACATCGCGATCCGGGCGCTGGGCCTGGCGCCGACGGTGACCGTCGCCCGCGTCCAGGACGCCCTGCACGACGTCTTCCTGTCGCCGCCGGCGGTGCGCGCCGCCGCCTACGCCCAGCTCAGCCTCTGGCTCCGCGGAGCTCTCAGCACCCGCCACTGACGCCGAGGGGCACGTCGTCGTCGCTTCCGGCGCGCGAAAGCGACAACGACGTGCC
>NZ_JBQCGZ010000022.1:0-5712 GCF_051955155.1 Leifsonia sp. | reverse complement strand
GGGGAGCCACGCCGGGCCGGCGGCCCCCCAACCGCGTGTTGGGGCGGAGTGCCGGCCCCCCCGCCCCCGGAACTCCTCCCTTTCGTTCACCGCGTGCGGGCGGCCGTGCCTGGCCCGCCGCGGGAGCCTAGCCCACCTTGTGCAGCCCGATGACCGAGGTGTCGTCGTGCGCGTGCCGGAACGGCTCGAGCTCGTCGTCCCAGGCCTGGCCGAGCGCGAGCCGGAGTTCGCGGTGCAGTTCGAGCGCGTTCGCGCCGGCGATCTCCATCGCGTAGCGGACGCGTTCCTCCGGGATCACCATGTTGCCCGCGGTGTCCGTCTGCGCGAAGAAGATCCCGAGGTCGGGGGTGTGCATCCAGCGGCCGCCGTCCGTGCCGAGACCGGCGTCCTCTGTCACCTCGTAGCGCAGGTGCTCCCAGCCGCGCAGCGCGGACGCGAGGCGCGCGCCGGTGCCCTGGGGGCCGTCCCAGAAGAATTCGGTGCGCTGGGCGCCCTTCAGCACCGGCTGCGTCTCCCACGTGAAGTTGACGGCGCGACCGAGAGCGCGACCCGCCGCCCACTCGATGTGAGGGCAGAGCGCGCTGGGAGAGGAGTGCACGTAGAGCACTCCTCGGGCTGCGTGAGCCGTCATGGTTTCCTCCGTTCGTTGGTGCGTCTTCCCCTACGACCAGGAACGGTGAGCCATGAGCTGTGAAATTGGGCGCCTTCGCAAGCGCTGCCACGATTATGCCGGAGAATCGCGCGGAGTTACAAGATTGTGATTCGGCGATTCCCCCGCGCCCCGGACGGCGCGACGGAATAGCATACCCAGTATGTCGGTCCAGTACGGTTTCCTCGCGGTCCTCACCCAGGGCGCCGCATACGGTTCGCAGCTGCAGAACGAGTTCCTGATGCGCGCGGCGCACCGCAGGACGCTGAACGCCGGGCAGGTGTACTCGACGCTCGACCGGATGGTGGAGCAGGGCCTGGTCGAGTCGGCGGGCGAGACCGACGACGGCCTCCCCCTGTACGCGCTCACGCCCGCCGGGACGACCGAGGCGACCGCGTGGCTCACGTCCGGCCCGACGGACGCCCGCCCGGACTGGGACGAGATGCAGGACCAGGTGCTCGTCGCCGCCTCGATCGCCGGGGCGGACGCGGCGGCCGTGGTCGCCGACTACCGGGCGGCGTTCGCGGAGCGCATCCGCGAGCTGACCCACGAGGCGGACTCGCGCGCCCTGCTCGCCGCGAACCGCGCGGCCGAGCTCGGCGCCCGCGCCGCGATCGAGTGGCTGGACGAGGTGGCCGCGACGCTCGCCGCGCACCCCGCGGCGCTCGTGCAGCCGCGCAGCCCGGAGCGGCCGCGCCGGGGACGGAAACCCGCCGCCGCCGGCTGAGGTCAGTGCAGCAGCTCGCCCTGCTTGTTCAGGACGTTCTTCTCGCCCGCCTCGATCGGCACCGCGAAGCGGTTCTGCGCGGGCGGGAGCGGGCAGTTGAAGTTGTAGCTGAACGCGCACGGCGGGAGCACCGCGAGGTTGAAGTCCAGCGTGACGGTGCCGTCCGGGTTCGGGGCGACGAAGAGGAAGCGCCCGACCGAGTATGTGCTGTCGCCGTTGGTGCTGTCCGCGAAGACCAGCTGCAGCGCACGGCCCGACTTGAACGCCGCCAGGTTGTAGTCGACGCCGTCCTTGCTGAACGTGATCTCGCCGGGGATGACCATGTCCCTGGTCTTGCCGTCGTCCTTGAGGTGCTCGAAGCCGACCGTCCTGCCGCCCTCGATGGGCGAGAACGTGGCCTGGATGATCCACTCGGGGTTGAAGTCGAACGCGTCGATGGAGCCGAACTCCTGGATCGCCTCCGAGTTCGCATCCCAGACGCGCAGGGCGTAGTCGCCCTCCTCGCTCGCGATCACGAATCCGGTGACCGTGTCGCTGAAGACGATCTCGGACGGCTCGGGGTCGTCCTTGCCGCGCACGATCGCCTCGCCGTCGACGAGGACTCCGTCCACAGTGATGCCGTCGGCGGCGGTCGCTACGACCTTGAGACCGGACTTGCCGGCGGGCAGCGGAGCCCAGAGGCCGGGGACGCCCCAGATCGGCTGCGCCTCGGCGGGGTCGCCCGTGATCCACTGCGTGTTCACCAGGGCCAGGTTGCCCTTCGGCGCGGTGACGGCCTGCTCGCGGCGCTGGCGGTAGCGCGCCAGGACGTCACGCGGGTCGACGGGGGCGGTGGCGGTGTCGGTCATGGTCTCCATCCTCGGTCAGTCTCGGGCAACAACCAAGTCCGACACTCGTGAATTCCGTCACTTGGCCTCGGCGTAGGAATCGACGATGGCGGCGGTGACCGGGAACTCCACGGGGAAGGATCCGAACAGCAGCCGGCCGGCCTGCGCCGCCGAGGCGACGACGGCCTCCGCGGCCGCGGTGGCGAGCTCCTCCGGGGCGTGCACGATCACCTCGTCGTGCAGGAAGTAGACCAGGTGCGGGCTCTCGGTGAGCGGCCGCCCCGGCGCGAGCGCGGTGAGCCGGTTGCGGAGGTCGGCCATCCAGCACAGCGCCCACTCGGCGGCGCTGGCCTGCACGACGAAGTTGCGCGTGAAGCGCCCCCAGTCGCGCGCCTGGCTGCGCGCGCGGCGCTCGTCGGAGGCCGTCGACTCGGCGGAGGAGGCGGCGGCCTGCGTCGCCTGCCACGAGCCGCCCGGACGGGGCGAGCTGCGGCCGAGCCGCGAGGTGACGACCTCGCCGCGCTCCCCCGCCCGTGCCGCCTCCTCGACGAGCCGGACCGCCTTCGGGAAGGCCCTGGTCAGCCGCGGCATCAGCCGGCCGCTCTCGCCCGTCGTCGCTCCGTACATCGCGCCCAGCATCGCGACCTTCGCCTGCGCGCGCTCCTCGACGGCGCCGGTCGCGACGATGCCGGCGTACAGGTCCTTGCCCCGCCCGGCCGCCGCCATCGCCCGATCGGCGGCCAGCCCGGTGAGGATGCGGGGCTCCAGCTGGGCGGCGTCGGCGACGACGAGCTTCCAGCCGGGGTCGGCGACGACGGCGCCGCGCACCTGCCGTGGCAGCTGGAGGGCGCCGCCGCCGCGGGTGGCCCAGCGTCCCGTCACGACGCCTCCCGGCAGGTAGTCGGGCCGGAACCGGCCGTCGTGCACCCACGCGTCGAGCCAGGACCAGCCATTGGCGGACAGCAGCCGGGACAGCTTCTTATAGTGCAGCAGCGGCTCGATCACGGGATGCTCGATCCGCTTCAGCTCCCACGAGCGCGTGGAGGTCGCCATCAGCCCGGCGCGCTGCAGCGCCTTGAGCAGGTCGGGCGGGCTGTCCGGGTTCAGGTCCGGCGCGTCCAGGCTCCCGCGGATCGCGGTGGCGAGCTCCTCGAGCACGACCGGCCGGCCGTAGCCGGGACGCGGGCCGAGCAGGTCGGACAGCAGCCGGTCGTGACGCTCGGCGCTGTACGGCAGGCCGGCGAACCGCATCTCCGCGGCGATCAGCGCACCGGCGGACTCGGCCGCGAGCAGCAGCCGGAGCCGCCGCGGGTCTGCGCTTCCCGCCACCGCCTCCTGCTGGGCCGCGAACTCGGCCGCCGCGGACGGCGGCGCGTCGGGCTCCCGGTGGTCCAGGTCGAAGAGGGCGGTCGCGGCAGGGATGGGCTCCGGGTCGACGTCGACCGGCGCATCCCACGGCCCGGCGGGAGCGGCGGCGAGCCGGGACGACGCGCTCAGCGCCGAGTGGCGCAGGATCGCGTGGCTGAGTCGGAGGTCGACGCAGCGCTCGACGCGGACGCCCGCCGCGAGCAGCGCCGGGTACCAGGCGCGCGTGTCGTTCCAGACCCAGCGCGGCCGGTCCTCCCCCGCCTCGCGCTCGCGCACGAAGTCGGGGAGGCCGTCCGCCTCCACCGCTTCCGGCGCGGTGCCCGGCTCGGCGGCCGGGTCGACGGCGACGATGCCGCCGGACGCGGTCCGGTCCAGGACGATGTGCACGCCTCCATTCTCCGGCCCGCCGCCGACATCTCGCGCCACGGCGGCCTCCTCCGCTAAGGTGAGGAACATTCATCGCACGACGATGCCGACCCGAAAGGCGATCGACGATGACCGTATACCTGCACGACAGCCAGGGGGTGTGGATCGCGTTCCGCTCGGACGAGCGGAACCGGTACCTGTTCAACCCCGACGGCGACTGGATCGGGTGGTTCCCGTGGGACGACGGTGTCGCCGTCACGCCCTCGGGCGCCTACCTGGGCACCGTCCACGGCGACCGGCTGTTCGCCGACGCGGACTACCGCTACCGCGGCGACCCCGGCTATCCCGGCGCGCCCGGCTACCCGGGCCAGGCGCCGTACCCGGGCGCCGGCGCGTACGTCGGGCTGCCTTCCGGCTG
Organism: Leifsonia sp.; assembly: GCF_051955155.1. NCBI lineage: Bacteria > Bacillati > Actinomycetota > Actinomycetes > Micrococcales > Microbacteriaceae > Leifsonia > Leifsonia sp. Next base: position 1,357 of record NZ_JBQCGZ010000022.1, on the reverse strand, counting down.
CGCGGACGTGCCGGGCGCGCTGCTCTGGCCGCGCCTGGCGTCCTAGCCCGCCCGCATCCGTCCGGTCGCCCCTCCCCTCGCGGGGATCAGCCCGCGAGGGCGGTCAGCCGTGCCCGCAGCTCCGGCCAGGCGTTCCCGAAGCCGGGATGCAGCGGCATCCCGCTCACCTCGGCGACCGGCACCCAGCGCAGCTCGATGCTCTCGACGTCCGCCATGTGCGCCTCGAACGGCCGCACGGCCTGCGCGACGACCGTCGTGTAGCTCCAGAAGCCGAGGTCGAGCACGCTCTCGAACAGCACCTGCACCGCGTCGGCCGGCACTGCGGCCTCCTCCGCCGCCTCGCGCAGCGCGCCCTCGACCGCCGACTCGCCCTCGTGACGGGCGCCGCCCGGCAGCCCCCAGGTGCCCCCGAAGTGGCTCCAGTCGGCGCGGTGCTGCAGCAGGATCCCGCGGCGCAGATCGTGGACCAGGAGCCCGGCGGCGCCGAACCTGCCCCAGAACCGCTCGCCGTTCGGACCTTCCACCCATGCGTCGCCGGAGTTCACTCCTCCACGTTAGTCGCCCGTCCGCCGTAGGGTGTCTGCATGACGCCGGACGACCGCGGAGCGCTGCACTGATGCCGGTGCGCAGCGCGGCGATCCTGCTGCACCGCGACACCGGCGCCGGACGCGAGGTGTGGCTGGCGCACATGGGCGGCCCGTTCTGGGCGCGCAAGGACGACGGGGCCTGGTCGCTGCCGAAGGGGCTCGTCGAGCCGGGCGAGACCGACGAGCTGACCGCCGCGCTGCGCGAGTTCGCGGAGGAGATGGGCTCCCCCGCCCCGGCGGCCGCATACGAGAGACTCGGCGAGTTCCGCGCCTCCGGCAAGACCATCGTCGTGTTCGCCGCCGAGACGGACTTCGACCCGGCCGGGATCGCGAGCAACACCTTCGCGCTGGAGTGGCCGCCGCGGTCGGGACGGATGCAGGAGTTCCCCGAGGTGGACGCGGCCGGCTGGTTCCCGCTGGAGGAGGCGCGCCGCAAGCTGACGAAGGGTCAGCAGCCCGTCATCGACGCTCTACTCGCCGCGCTGGCCCGCTGACCCTCCCCGCCCGCCCCGGCCGCGATTCGTCACGAATGCGCGCGATTCGTCACGAATGCACGGCGTTCGTCACGAATCAGCCCGTTTCGGCGCGAAGGTACGGCTTCGATTCGTGGGGGAGGGGGGCGGCGCGGGCGCGCCCCCCCGGGCCAACCCCACCACGTAGCTGGCCCGCCCGATTCGTCACGAATGCCGCGCGTACGCGCCGAAGCGCGCGAATTCTACACGAATCGAAGCCGTACCTTCGCGCCGAAACGGGCTGATTCGTGACGAACG
>NZ_JBQCGZ010000021.1:0-4770 GCF_051955155.1 Leifsonia sp. | reverse complement strand
CCGGGGAAGTCGCGCTCGAACTCGACGATGTTGCGGATGTCCGCGCCGCGGAACGCGTAGATCGACTGGTCGGAGTCGCCGACGACGGTGAGCGACGCGCTCGGGATCACGCCGACCGCGTCCCTCAGCTTCGAGATGTTGCGGCCGTGCGACTCCATCTCGTCGGCGATCTCCGGCGAGACGGGACGGGTCAGCTCGCGGATGAGCGCGTACTGGGCGTGGTTCGTGTCCTGGTACTCGTCGACGAGGATGTGCCGGAACCGGGTCTGGTAGAGCGCCGCCACCTTGGGGAACGCGCGGAACAGGAACACGGTCTCGGCGATCAGGTCGTCGAAGTCGAACGCGTTCGCGCGGCGGAGCGCGCGCGTGTACTGGCGGAAGATCTCCAGGAACATGACCTCCTTCGGATCGCTCAGGTTCGCCGAGCGTGCGAAGGTCTCGATGTCGGTCAGCTCGTTCTTGAGCTTGGAGATGCGGCCGGCGGCCCCGGAGACGGTGAAGCCGAGGGTGTCGGCATCCAGCTCCTTGATGATGCGCTTGAGCAGCGCCCGGGAGTCGCCGGAGTCGTAGATGGTGAAGCTCTGGGTCTTGCCGATCGTCTCGGCCTCGCGGCGCAGGATGCGCACGCACGCCGAGTGGAAGGTCGAGATCCACATCCCCTGCGCCTTGCCGCCCAGAAGCTGCTCGACGCGCTCGCGCATCTCATTCGCCGCCTTGTTGGTGAACGTGATCGCCAGGATCTCGCTCGGCCACGCCTCGCGGCTCTCGATCAGCCCGGCGATGCGCCTGGTGAGGACGCTGGTCTTGCCGGAGCCCGCGCCCGCGACGATCAGCAGCGCCTGGCCCCGGTACTCGGCCGCCTCCCGCTGCTGCGGGTTGAGGCCGGCGAAGAGCCGGTCGTTCGGCCCGTGGCCGCCGCGCGGTCCGCCGGATCCGCCCGCCGCCGTGCCCGTCGCGCCGCCGGCACCGGACGAACGCGGGTCGCCCTCCCAGCCGTCGAGGATGATCGGAACGGAGGAGGACGGGGAGGGGGCGTCGGGGAGGCTCGTCATGTCTCCATCGATTTTAGCCGTCCCCACTGTCATTCCGCCGGGGACGGCGGCGCCGGCCAGCCCGGCGCGGTCAGCGGCCGTCGCGCACGGCGACGGCGAGGTCGGGATGGTCGGCGAACACGCCGTCCACCCCCGAGTGCAGCAGGATCGAGTAGAGGCGCCGCCAGTCGCCCCACTCGTCGTCGCGCCCCGCGGACCGGAACTCCGGCGGCAGCTCGGCGTTCTCCGGTCGCAGCGTCCAGGTGTAGACCGAGAGGCCCGCCGAGTGGGCGGAGTCGACGAGGTCGGAGGTCACGGCGCCGATGTCGACACCGCCCTGGTCCTCCCCGAACAGGCCGACGGAGACCGAGCCGGCGTGCAGCACCTGCGCCGTGTCGACGCTGATCCCGTCGACCCGGTCGGCGGCGGACGCGGCCGAGCCGAGCGCGTAGAGCCCGCGCAGGGTGAGGTCGTCGGAGTACCCGGGCGCCGCGGCGCCGAGAGCTGCGACCCGATCGGCCGGCGCACCCTCCGACTCGAGCAGGTACACGCGCGAGCCGCGGAAGCCGCGGTCGTGGAGGCGACCGAGGACCGTCTTCTCGAAGCTCTCCGCGACGAGCCCGGGATGCTCCGTCCAGCCGGCCTCGGACAGCTCGGCCATGAAGAGCTCGTCGAGCGGCAGGCCCGCGGCCTCGAAGTAGGTGGCGTGCTTGAGCTCGGCGACGAGACCGAGGGCCCGTCCCGCGTCGTCGGAAGCACGGTCGACCAGCGCGAGCAGGTCCGCCAGGCGGAGGATCGGGTAGCGGCCGTCGAAGGTGGCGCTGGCCTGCCGGAGCAGGGGCAGCCGCTCCTTCGCGCGCAGGGTCGAGAGCTCGTCCCAGGTGAAGTCCTCGGTGAACCAGCCGGTCAGCTCGACGCCGTCGACCTCCTTGGTGCACCGACGATCGGCGAACTCGGGATGCTCGGCGACCGTCGTGGTGCCCGAGATCTCGTTCTCGTGCCGGAGGACGAGCACGCCGTCCCTGGTCGCGACGATGTCCGGCTCGACCGCGTCCGCGCCGAGCGCGAACGCCAGCTCGTAGGCCGCGCCCGTGTGCTCGGGGCGGTAGCCGGGCGCGCCGCGGTGGCCGATCACGAGAGGGGTCCGCCTGGCGCGCATGTGGCGATCCTAGCCCGCGGGCGAGGGCTGTCAGCGGCAGCGCGCGTGGTGCGAGAATCGACCCGTGTCCACCGCCCCTCCCCCCGACCGCCGCACGCGGTGGCGCGAGCCGGCGAGCCTGCTGCCGCTGCGCTGGGGCGCGTATCGCCCCCGGCTGCTGACGGCGATGGCACTGCTGGTGGTCGGCACGGGGTTCGTCCTGATCACCACCGCGTACAGCCTGCCGTTCCTGCTCGCGGGCTCGCTGCTGCAGCCGGCGGCGTGGGCGGTGATGCCTTCGACGATCGGGCGGAGGGTCGCCGCCCCGCTCCCGGTGCTCGGCTTCACCTGGCTGATGCTCGGCGGCTCCGGGTTCGCGTGGTGCTACGCGGTCATGCTCGCCGCCTGGCTGCTCGTGCGGCTGCGCCCGCTCGCGTCCTATGCGGTGCTCGTCCTGCCGATCGGCGTCAGCATCGTGCTCGGCCAGACCATCCATACCTACGAGCTGGGCTGGATCACGGTGCTGGTCAGCACCGCGACGATCGTCGTCTCCGCCTGGCTGGCGCGGTGGATCGCGATCACGGTCGATTCATGGCAATCTGTCAGATCTCTCAGAAAGCGAACGGATAGATTGGTCTGACCGCGACCACGCCCGGTCCCACCACAGAGCCGGTCCCACCACAGAGCGAGGAACCCATGGCACTCACCAATCCCGCATTCTCGACCAATCCCGCGTTCCAGAACGGCGGGCAGGCCCAGGCGGCTTCGACGCTGACCGCGGAGAACCTCGAGCAGATGTACCAGGCGCCGTCCGCGACGTCGGTCGACACCGACCGGATGACCGTCGAGGACACGATCAACAAGACCGCGATCTCGTTCGCGATCCTGGTCGCCGGCGCCGTCGTCGGCTGGCTGGTGCCCGCGCTCGCGCTGCCGGCCGCGCTCGTCGGCTTCGTGCTCGCGCTGGTCAACATCTTCAAGAAGAAGCCGTCGCCGGCGCTGATCCTCAGCTACGCGGGCGCTCAGGGCATCTTCGTCGGCGCCATCTCGATGATCTTCGAGACCAACTGGCCGGGCATCGTCATCCAGGCGGTCATCGGCACGCTCGCGGTCGTCGGCGTCACGCTCGCCCTCTTCGCATCGGGCAAGGTGCGCGCGTCGGCGAAGGCGACGAAGGTCTTCCTGATCGCGATGTTCGGCTACCTCGCGTACTCCCTCATCAACGTCATCCTCATGTGGACCGGCGTCACCAACGGCGCGTTCGGCCTGAACAGCGTGGAGCTCGGCAACACCGGCATCAAGCTCGGCCTGATCATCGGCGTGCTCGTCGTGATCATGGGCGCCTACTCGCTGGTGCTCGACTTCGACTTCATCCAGCGCGGCGTCCAGAACCGCGCGCCGCGCATCTACGGCTGGTCTGGCGCGTTCGGGATCATGGTCACGGTCATCTGGCTGTACCTGGAGATCCTGCGCCTCCTCGCCATCTCGCGCGACTAGGCGGGACGCACACGCGGAAAGGGCCGGGCTGCGATCGCATCCCGGCCCTTTCCGCTACCCGCGAGGGGTCACTCCCACTCGATCGTCCCCGGCGGCTTCGACGTGACGTCGAGCACCACGCGGTTGACCCCGTCCACCTCGTTGGTGATCCGGTTGGAGATCCTGGCCAGCAGGTCGTACGGCAGGCGCGTCCAGTCGGCCGTCATCGCGTCCTCGCTGGAGACCGGGCGCAGCACGATCGGGTGGCCGTACGTGCGGCCGTCGCCCTGGACGCCGACCGAGCGCACGTCCGCGAGCAGCACGACCGGGCACTGCCAGATCTCGGCGTCGAGGCCGGCGGCGGTGAGCTCGGCGCGGACGATCGCGTCGGCGTCGCGGAGCAGGTCGAGCCGCTCCTTCGTCACCTCGCCGACGATCCGGATGCCGAGGCCGGGTCCGGGGAACGGCTGGCGGCCGACGATGACCTCCGGAAGCCCCAGCTCGCGGCCGATCGCGCGCACCTCGTCCTTGAACAGGGTGCGCAGCGGCTCGACGAGCTCGAACTGCAGGTCCTCGGGGAGCCCGCCCACGTTGTGGTGGCTCTTGATGTTCGCGGTGCCGGTTCCGCCGCCGGACTCGACGACGTCCGGGTAGAGCGTGCCCTGTACGAGGAAGCGGATCGGGTCGCCGTCGCTCTCCGCCTCGGCGATCAGGTCGGCCTGCGCCTTCTCGAACACGCGGATGAACTCGCGGCCGATGATCTTGCGCTTGGTCTCCGGGTCGCTGACACCCGCGAGCGCGGACAGGAACTGCTCCTGCGCGTCCACGGTCACCAGGCGGACGCCGGTGGATGCGACGTAGTCGACCTCGACCTGGCGGGCCTCGTCCTTGCGGAGCAGGCCGTGGTCGACGAACACGCAGACCAGCTGGTCCCCGACCGCCTTGTGAACGAGCGCCGCGGCGACCGCGGAGTCCACGCCGCCGGACAGCGCGCACAGCACGCGGCCGCTGGCGACCTGGGCGCGGCTGGCAGCCACCAGGTCGGGGCTCACGTTGCCGCGGTTCCAGTCGGCCGGGCTGGCGGCGGCACCGTGGCGGAAGTTCTCGAGCACCGCCTGGCCGGAC
>NZ_JBQCGZ010000020.1:0-7668 GCF_051955155.1 Leifsonia sp. | reverse complement strand
CCGCCGAACTTCGTCTGCTCGTGGCCGAGCATCACGTTCTCGGCGACGGTGAAGACCGGGATGAGCATGAAGTGCTGGTGCACCATCCCGATGCCCGCCTTCATGGCGTCACCGGGACCGGCGAAGTGCTGGACCTCGTCGTCCAGCAGGATCTCGCCCTCGTCGGCCTGGTAGAGGCCGTAGAGGACGTTCATCAGAGTCGACTTGCCTGCGCCGTTCTCGCCGAGCAGGCAGTGGATCTCGCCGGGTTCGACCGTCAGGTCGATGTGGTCGTTCGCGACCAGGGCACCGAACCGTTTGGTGATGCCTCGGAGTTCGAGCTTCATTCGGGTGGGTTCCTTCTCTACTCGCCCGGGGTGAGCACAGAGACGTTGAGTGATGGCACGCGAAACGGCGGGGTGGCCTCGATGCGCACCCTCACCCTACCTTCCTGCACATATGTCAGTGTGTGCTCAAACGAGCAACCCGGACAAGGGGTGACGTGCGACGGGGAGGCCAGCGTGCGCTGACCTCCCCGTCGAGTGCTGCGTCGTGCCGTTACTGCTTCGGCGACGACGGCGAGGTGACCTTGATCGAGCCGTCGATGATGCCGGCCTTGATCTTGTCGAGCTCGCCCTGCAGGCCCTTGTCCACCTTCGACTCGAAGTCGTGGAACGGGGCGATGCCGACGCCGTCGTTCTTCAGCGTGCCGACGTACGGCGTGCTGTCGAACTTGCCCTTGGCGGCCTGGGTGACCACGTCGTTGGTGGCCGGCTTCATGCCCTTCATGACCGAGGTGAGGAGCAGGTCCTTCACGCTCGGGTCGGACTGGTAGACGTCGGCGTCGACGCCGATCATCGCGATCGGCTTGCCGGAGTCCTTGATGGCCTGAGCGGCCGACTGGTAGATCGGGCCGCCGACCGGCATGATGACGTCGGCGTTCTGGTCGATGATGCCCTGAGCCGTGTTCTTCGCGGTCTCATTGGCGTCGAAGCCACCGGTGAAGGAGCCCTTCTGGGTGTCGACGTTCCAGCCGACGACCTTGACCGACTTGCCCTTCTGGTCGTTGAAGTACTTCACGCCGTCCGCGAAGCCGTCCATGAAGATGGTGACGGTCGGGATCTGCATGCCGCCGAAGGTGCCGACGACACCGGTCTTCGAGTAGCTCGCCGCGGCGTAGCCCGCGAGGAACGCCGCCTGGGCGGTGTCGAAGATGATCGGCTTGACGTTGTCGGCCTTGATCTCGTTGTCGTCGATGATCGCGAAGTTGACGTCCGGGTTGGCCTTGGCCGCCTTCTCGGTCGCGTCCTTCAGGAGGAAGCCGACCGTGACGACCAGCTTGCAGTTCTGGTCGATCATGCTCTGCACGTTCGGGGCGAAGTCGTTCTCGCTCTTCGACTCGGCCTTCTTGTAGTCGACGCCGAGGGACTTGGCCGCCTCCTGCAGACCCTCGTAGCCGAGCTGGTTGAACGAGTGGTCGTCGAATCCGCCGGAGTCGGAGACCATGCAGGGCAGGAAGTCGCTCTTCGCGGCTCCCGTGGACGAGCTGTCCGACGGGGCAGCCGAGCACGCGGCGAGCAGCGACACGACGCCGACCGCCGCCAGGCCGACGAGGCCGGCCTTACGGGCTGTGATTCTCAAGGTTGTCCTCCAAGATGCGTGACCGCGCGCAGGAGCGCGGCCAGGGTATGCAATGCACGTTACCGAATGTGACGAACCGCACCGTCCGAAAATCCGGCTTCTTCATGCAAGCGTTACAAACGCGCGCGCCGTTGGCACCTGCTCATTTGAGCACGGCGGAACGGTCCTCCCCCGAGCGGGGGACGGACCGTTCCGCGACGGTGCCGTTTCGGTACATCTGCCCCCTGCTCGAGCAGGGACGCATGTCCCGAACAGGGACACGCGCGCCCTACAGCCAGCCGCGCTTCTTGAAGATCGCGTAGAGCAGGGTGCTGAGCCCCAGCATCGCGACGACCGCGAGCGGATAGCCGAGCGGCCACTGCAGCTCCGGCATGTGCGTGAAGTTCATGCCGTAGATGCCCGCGATGAGCGACGGGGCGAAGAGGATGGCCGCCCACGAGGAGATCTTCTTGACCTCCTCGCCCTGCCGGTGCGTCGAGTGCGCCAGCCGGGTCATCTCCTCGTTCTGCCGCTCGGAGACCAGCGTCGAGTTCACCGTGAGGATGTCGCGCAGGAGATAGCGGAAGCCGTCGACGCGCTCGTTCACCTGCGTGAGGTGGTCGGCGACATCGCGCAGCCGGCGCTCCAGCTCCTCCGTCACGCCGTACTTGGCGGAGCCGCGCTCCAGCGCGACCATGACCGAGGAGAGCGGATGCGTGGCGCGCTGGAAGTCGATGACCTCGCGCGACAGCTCGTAGATGCGCCGGGAGACCAGCGCGTCCCCGCCGAACACCTGCGTCTCGATCTCGTCGATGTCGTTGGCGAGACCGGCGACGACCGGGCTGTACGCATCCACCACCGCGTCGATGATCGCGTAGAGGATGGCCTGCGGCCCGAGCGCGAGCAGGTCGCGCTCCCCCTCCATGCGCTGCCGGACCGTCGACAGGTCGGGCGACTCGCTGTGCCGGACGGTGATCACGAAGTTCGGCCCGACGAAGAGGTGCAGCTCGCCGAAGTCGACCTCCTCCGGCACGTCCAGGTAGTTCGCCGCCTTCAGCACGACGAAGAGGACGGTGTCGTAGCGCTCGAGCTTGGGCCGCTGGTGGGCGACGATCGCGTCCTCGACGGCGAGCGGGTGGAGGCTGAACTCCTCCGCCAGCGACATCAGCTCCTTCTCGCTCGGCCGGTACAGCCCGATCCAGGCCACCCCGCCGGGGGTCGCGTCGAGCGCGCGGTAGGTCTCGGCCAGCGTGCGTGGGGAGGCGACGCGGACACCGTCGGCGTACACGGCGCTGTCGACCATGCTGGACCGGCGGGTGGCAGGCTCAGCGACGGCCTGCGGAGCGGTACTGGGAGGATCGACCCGCCGCGATCGGGACACGAAGGGCATCGGAATGCCGCGTCGGTTCAGGTTCGCCATCGTTCACCTCCAGGTGCTCGTGAAGACGGCCCGGAGAAGGGGCCACCTAACTGTACGCGCGCAGTCTGCCCGCGGCCTGGACGTGGAGGGACGCGTCGAGGACGACCCGCTCGTAGTGCCCGATCAGCTCGCCGCAGATCGCGTCCCAGCCGCGGCCGAGCACCGCCCGGCGGCCCGCCTCGCCCATGCGCATCCGCAGCGGGGCATCCTGCGCGAGCATCGCGACGGCGGCCCGCAGGGCGCGATCGTCCGCGGGCGGGTAGAGCAGTCCGTCGACGCCGTGCTCGACGAGGTCGACGGGTCCGCCCGCGCGCGGTGCGACGACGGGGAGGCCGGAGGCGTGCGCCTCCTGGACGGTCTGGCCGAACGTCTCCTCCGACCCGGTGTGCACGAACACGTCGAGGGCCGCGTACGCCGTTCCGAGCTCCGCTCCCCCGAGCCGGCCCAGCCAGGTCACGTGCATCCCGCGCAGCTCGCGCTCGACGGCAGCCCTGGCCGGGCCGTCGCCGACGATGGCGACGGAGAGGCCCGGCAGCCCGCGCAGGGCGCGCAGCCGCTCCACCTGCTTCTCCGGGGCGACCCTGCCGACGTAGCCGACGACGACCTCGCCGTCCGGGGACAGCCGCTCGCGCAGGGCCACCGCCTCCGGCGTCCGCCGGTGGTTCGGGTGGTACCTGTCCAGGTCGACGCCGCGGCCCCAGCGCGCGAGCCGCGCGACGCCCGCCTGGCGCAGGTCGAACTCGGACGCCGCGGACGGCGCGAGCGTCAGATCGGCGCCGTCGTGCACCCAGCGCACGTACTTCCAGGCGATCGCGGACGTCATCCCGAGCCCATTGCGCCGGGCGAACCCGGCGACGTCGGTCTGGTAGACGGCGACGGAGGGGACGCCGAGCCGGTTGGCGGCGGCGATGGCCTGCGCCCCCAGAAGGAAGGGAGAGGCGGCGTGCAGCACGTCCGGCCCGAACCTGGCCAGGATCCGCTGCACCTGCGGGCTCGGCAGCCCGACGGGGAACTGCCGGTAGGCGATCGACGGCACCTGGTGGATGCGGAAGCCCGCGTACTCCGCCGGCGCCCCCGCGTCCGGGCAGATGACGATGGCCTCGTGGCCGACGGCGGCCAGATGGTCCAGCACCCGCAGGACGCTGTTCGTGACCCCGTTGACGGTGGGGAGGAAGCTCTCGCTGACGACGGCGACCCGCATGCGACCAGTGTGGGCGCGCGCGGTGTCGCCCCCGTGAACGCCCGGTGTCCAGGAGCGCTCGGTATCCTTTCGCCATGACGACACCTCGCGGTCCCATCGAGCGGTTCTACAGCGTCATCCCCGCCGGCGGGATCGGCTCGCGGCTCTGGCCGCTCTCCCGCGCGGACGCGCCGAAGTTCCTGCACGACCTCACCGGCTCGGGCAACACGCTGCTGCGGGACACCTGGGAGCGGCTGGCCCCGATCAGCGGGGACCAGCGGATCATGGTCGTCACCGGTCGCGCGCACCGGGCCGCCGTGGAGGCGCAGCTGCCTGCGCTGACCGACCCCAACGTCGTCCTCGAGTCGGAGCCGCGCGACTCGACCGCGGCGATCGGGCTCGCCGCGGCCATCCTGGAGCGCCGCGAGCCCGGCGTCATCATCGGCTCGTTCGCCGCGGACCACGTGATCAGGAACCACCGGCTGTTCACCGCGGCCGTCCGCGAGGCGGTCGCCGCCGCCGACGCCGGCTTCATCACGACCATCGGGATCAAGCCGACCGAGCCCGCCGTCGGCTTCGGCTACATCCACTGCGCTGGCCCGCTGGAGGTGTCGGGAGCGCCGAGCGCCCTCGCCGTCGGGTCGTTCGTGGAGAAGCCGGACCTGGCGACGGCGGAGGGCTACGTCGCAGACGGCTCGTACCTCTGGAACGCCGGCATGTTCATCGCCCGCGCCGACCGGCTGCTCGAGGAGATCGCGCGCACCAAGCCGGCGCTGCACCAGGGCCTCATCGAGCTCGCCGCCGCGTGGGACGACCCGGCGACGCGCGGTCCCGCCGTCGACAGGATCTGGCCGCGGCTGGAGAAGATCGCCATCGACTACGCCGTCGCGGAGCCCGCGGCCGCGGCGGGCAGGCTCGCCGTCATCCCCGGCTACTTCGACTGGGACGACGTCGGCGACTTCGCGTCGCTCGCCAAGCTGAACTCGGGCGGCCGCAAGTCCGACCTCGCCATCCTCGGCGAGGACGCCCGCGTGCTGGCCGACTCCTCCAGCGGCATCGTCGTCAGCCAGAGCAAGCGCGTCATCAGCCTGATCGGCGTGCGCGACATCGTGGTGGTGGACACCCCGGACGCCCTGCTGGTCACCACCAGCGAGAACGCCCAGCGCGTGAAGGCCGTCGTGGACGCCCTCAAGCTCACCGGCTCCACCGACGTCCTTTAACGCGCCCCGCCGTCACAAACGGAGGACTTACTCCCCGAACCGTCCGCGATCTCCTCCGTTTGCGAGCAATCGGCCCCATTCGAGTGCCGATCTCCTCCCTTCGCAACACCGGGCGGAAGGGAGGACATCTCGGTCCGAACCCGGCCAGGGGCACGGAATGGAGGAGGTCGGAACGGCATCGGCCGCGATCTCCTCCTTTCGCAACGGGCGAGGGTGCGGGTGGGATCGGGTGGGACGGGCGGGGCGTCAGTCGACGGCGGAGGGGCCGTTCTGGACGTCGCGGGCGATGCGGCTGATCTCGGCGTCGTCGAGCACGATGCCCGCGTCCTCGAGGCGCTGGCGGAGCAGTCGCTCGCTGTCCTCCTGCGGTCTCAGCTGCATGTCGGCGCGCAGCTGCTCGACGATCCCGGCGACCTTGACATCGTCGCCGGCCTCCGTGCTCCCGTCCATGACGGGTTCGTCCTGTGTCATGCCGCAGAACGTACGCCGCGCCCGCTTCCGGTCAACCGGCGAGTTATCTCGACGTCGAGATAACCAAGGTCACCCTAAGAAGCGCAGGTCCGCCCCGCGGCATAGACTTGGCACGCGCTTCACGCGCCTTCCGTCAGCGATCCAACCAGGGAGGGTTGTTCGTGCCAGACCAAGCGGCAGGGACCCTGCAGCCGACCAAGACCCGGCCGGGCGGCACACTGTACCGCGGCCGTGAAGGAATGTGGTCCTGGGTGCTGCACCGCATCACCGGGGTCGCCATCTTCTTCTTCCTTCTCGTCCACATCCTCGACACCTCGCTCATCCGGGTCAGCCCGGAGGCCTACAACGCGGTGATCGGGACGTACAAGAACCCGATCATGGGTCTCGGCGAGATCGCCCTCGTGGCGGCCATCGTCTTCCACGCCTTCAACGGCATCCGGATCATCCTGATCGACTTCTGGAGCAAGGGCGTCAAGTACCAGAAGGTCATGTTCTGGATCGTCATCGTGCTCTGGGTCGTGCTCATGGCCGGCTTCGTGCCCGTGCAGCTGACCCACATCTTCGCGGAGGTGAACTGACGTGACGACCATCGAAGCGCCGCGCACGCCGTCCCGCCCGGCTCGCAAGGGCACCAACTGGGAGAAGTGGGGCTGGATCTACATGCGCGCCTCTGGCGTGCTCCTGGTCATCCTGATCTTCGGCCACCTGCTGATCAACCTGGTCCTGGGCGACGGCGTCAAGCAGATCGACTTCGCCTTCGTCGCCGGGAAGTACGCGACGCCGTTCTGGCAGGTCTGGGACCTGCTGATGCTCTGGCTCGCGCTCATCCACGGCGGCAACGGCATGCGCACGCTGGTCAACGACTACGCGTACAACCGGACGGTCAACCGCATCCTCAAGTGGGCGATCGGCGCGGCGGTCGTCGTGCTGATCGTGCTCGGCACGCTCGTGATCTTCACGTTCGACCCGTGCCCCGCCGGTGCCGCCGCCGACCAGCTGCCCTCGTTCTGCCCGGCCAAGTGAAGCGACTGACGGAAAAACAGCGAAGTGACTACGACTGAATCGACCGAATCCACCGTCATCGACGGCGTCCATTACCACGAGTTCGACATCGTCATCGTCGGCGCAGGCGGCGCCGGGATGCGCGCGGCCATCGAGGCCGGGCCGCACGCGAAGACCGCGGTGATCTCGAAGCTCTACCCCACCCGCTCGCACACGGGAGCGGCGCAGGGCGGCATGGCCGCCGCGCTCGCCAACGTGGAGGAAGACAGCTGGGAGTGGCACACCTTCGACACCGTCAAGGGCGGTGACTACCTGGTCGACCAGGACGCTGCGGAGATCCTCGCCAAGGAGGCCATCGACGCGGTCATCGACCTCGAGAACATGGGCCTGCCGTTCAACCGCACGCCGGACGGCAAGATCGACCAGCGCCGCTTCGGCGGGCACACCCGCGACCACGGCAAGGCGCCGGTCCGCCGCGCCTGCTACGCCGCCGACCGCACCGGCCACATGATCCTGCAGACGCTGTTCCAGAACTGCGTCAAGCTCGGGATCAACTTCTTCAACGAGTTCTACGTGCTCGACGTGATCATGAACGAGGTCGACGGCGTCGACCAGCCCGCCGGCGTCGTCGCGTACGAGCTGGCCACCGGCGAGCTGCACGTCTTCCACTCGAAGGCGATCATCTTCGCGACCGGCGGCTTCGGCAAGATCTTCAAGACCACCTCCAACGCGCACACCCTCACCGGCGACGGCGTCGGGATCATCTGGCGCAAGAA
>NZ_JBQCGZ010000019.1:0-5256 GCF_051955155.1 Leifsonia sp. | reverse complement strand
GATCATGTTGGCGAAGTTGCGACTGAACCGTGCGACAGCGATCTTCTTCATGAGCGGACCGAACACGGGCAGCTTCAGCTTGATCGGATCGACACGCATCCGCACCTTCTCGGTGTTCTTGTTGCGCACCCACCAGATGCCCCCCACGATGCCGCCGACCACGAGCACCGGGACGATGTAGACCATCGCGTGGGACAGCTCGACGAGGATCTGGGTGGGCAGCGGCAGGGTCCCGCCGAGCTGTTTGAACATGTTCTCGAAGACCGGAACGATGAAGAGCAGCATCGCCACGACCGCGACGATGGACAGGCACAGCACGATCACCGGATAGGTCAGCGCCGACTTGATCGTGCCTCGGAGCTTGACCTCCTTCTCGAAGTTCTCGGCGATCGACTCGAGCGAGCTGTCGAGGAAGCCGCCGGTCTCGCCTGCCTTGATCATGTTGATCATCAGCGGCGGAAAGCCGTCGGAGTTCTTGCGCATCGCGTCCGAGATGGCCACACCGGACTCGACGTCGTCCCTGACCTTCGCCATGATGGCGGCCAGCTTCTTATTCTCGGTCTGCTCGGCGACGATGTTCAAGGTGCGGAGGATGGAGAGTCCCGATCCGATCATGGTCGCCATCTGCCGACTCATGATGGCCAAGTCCTTGAGCTTGACCCCTGACCCGAATCCGAGGTTGATCTCGCGTTCCAGGCCGGTCCCCTCCGGCGCCTCCGCGATCGAGATCGGAGACAGCCCCATGGTGCGCAGCTTCGCCGCGACGGATCCCTCCCCCGCCGCGTCGAGCTTGCCCTTGACGACCTTGCCCTCGGCCGTGCGGCCACGGTATGCGAACGTGGTGGTCCCCGCCATCACCTCACCACCCCGGAGAAGCTGTCGCCGAAGTCCGGGCCGGAGGACGCCATCGCACGCGCCGAGGCCTCCGTCGGCGACTCGACGCGCTGGATCAGACGGTGGATGCTCTCCACGTCATGCGCCTTCTCCAGCGCGGCCCTGTGCGTGATGACCCCGGTGTTGACCAGCTCCGCCAGATGCTGGTCCATCGTGTGCATCCCGTCGCCGCGGCCGGCCTGCATCGCGGAGGCGATCTGGTAGGTCTTGCCCTCGCGGATGAGGTTCGCGATGGCCGGGGTCATCATGAGGACTTCCGTGGCGACGACACGGCCGCGGCCGGAGGCGCGCTTCACCAGGGTCTGGCAGACGACGCCCTGCAGGGTGCCGGCGAGCTGCGCGCGGACCTGGTCCTGCTGGTGCGGGGGGAACACGTCGATGACGCGGTCGATCGTCTGCGGGGCGTCCTGGGTGTGCAGGGTGGCGAACACGAGGTGGCCGGTCTCGGCCGCGGTCAGGGCCACCGAGATCGTCTCCAGGTCGCGGAGCTCGCCGATCAGGATCACGTCCGGGTCCTGGCGGAGGACGTGCTTCAGGGCGTTGTTGAAACTGTGGGTGTCGTGCCCGACCTCGCGCTGGTTGACGATCGACTTCTTGTGGGTATGCATGAACTCGATCGGGTCCTCGACCGTGACGATGTGGTCGGCACGCGTGGAGTTCACGAGGTCGATGAGGGCCGCGAGGGTGGTCGACTTGCCGGAACCGGTCGGGCCGGTGACGAGCACCAGGCCGCGCGGCAGGCCGGCGAAGGAGCCGATCGCCTCCGGAACGCCGAGCTCGCGCAGCTGCTTGATCTCGGTCGGGATCAGACGGAACGCCGCGCCGATCGAGCCGCGCTGCTGGTACAGGTTCACGCGGAAGCGGGAGTTGGCGGAGATCGTGAAGGCGAAGTCGAGCTCCAGCTCGCGCTTGAACATCTCGGCCTGGCGCTCGCTCAGGAGGCTGGTGAGCGCCTGGAGGGTCCGCTCGTGGTTCCACGGCTCCGGGCTGCCGGCCGGGGTGAGCGATCCGTCGATGCGCACCATCGGCGGCGCGCCGACGGTGACGTGCAGGTCGGAGGCCTTCTGCAGGACCACCTCGCGCAGCGCGGCGATCAGCTCGGGGTCGGCGGCGTCCAGCGCGGCGCGCTCGGCAGGGGTGAGGGTGCCGACGTCCTCGGTGAACGCGGGATGCGCGGCCTCGGATGGCATGCTCGGGGCGACCGGCGCCGCGGCGCGCCTGCCCTCCGGCACGAGGCGGGTGACGGGGGCGACGGAGGGCGTCGCGGTGCCGTCGTCGAGCGAGTACACGGCCGAGGGAGGCGCCGCCTCTGGCTCGTAGACGGGCGGCTCGTATGCCGGAACCGCGGGCGGCTCATGCGAGGCGACGGGCTCGTACGCCGGCGGCTCGTACGCCGCCGCCGGCTCGTACGCGGGCGGCTCGTACACCGGCGGCTCGTACGCCATTGCCGGCTGGTAGGCGGGCGGTTCGTACACGGCCGCCACGGGCGGCTCGAAGGTCACCGGGTCGTACCCCACGGCCGGCTCCCCCACCGCGGGAAGCGGCGCCGTGGTGGCCGGAGGCTCGTAGCCGAGCACCACCTGCTCGAAGGGCGTGACCGGCGGCTCCGGCGCAGCCGCAGCCGGGGCCGCGGGCGCCGCCGGGGGCTCCCCGAACGTCGGCGGGGTCAGCGGGAACGACGGCGGCGCGAGGGGCGCACCGGCGCCGGGGGCCCAGCCGTCGGCGGTGGTGCCGGGCGGCGTCACCGGGATCTCGTAGACCGGCTTCGCCGTGGGCGGCGGGAAACCGCCCCAGCTCTGGTCGTTCGTCATCGGGCCTCCTTGACTTTCATGCGACGACTCTGAGGATCTCTTCGACCGAGGTGAGGCCGAGCTTCGCCTTCTCCCACCCGTCCTCGCGGAGGGTGAGCATCCCCTGCTCCCTCGCCGCCCGGCCGATCTCGGCGCTCGAGGCGCGATCGACGGCGAGGCGTTCGATCTCCTCGGTCACCGCCATCACCTCGTGCACCGCGATCCGGCCGCGGTAGCCGGTGTTCGAGCAGGTCGGGCAGCCGACCGGCGCGAACACCTGAGGGACCGGCTGGTCCGCCGGAAGTTCGAACCGCAGCCGGCGCAGGTCCTCCGCCGCGTACGAGGCCGGCTGCTTGCAGCGGTCGCAGAGCCGGCGGGCGAGGCGCTGGGCGACCACGCAGTCGAGCGCGGAGCCGACCAGGAACGGCTCGATGTCCATCTCCGTCAGCCGCGTCACCGCGCTCGGCGCATCGTTGGTGTGCAGGGTCGAGAGCACGAGGTGGCCGGTCAGCGACGCCTCGATGGCGATCTGCGCGGTCTCGTGGTCGCGGATCTCGCCGAGCAGCACCACGTCCGGGTCCGAGCGCAGGATGCTGCGCAGCGCCGACGCGAAGGTGAGGCCCGCCTTCGGGTTCACCTGCACCTGGTTGATCCCCGCCATCCGGTACTCCACCGGGTCCTCGACGGTGATCACGTTGATCTCCGGCCGGGCGACGGCGTTCAGCGTGGTGTAGAGCGTCGTCGACTTGCCCGAGCCGGTCGGGCCGGTGACCAGGATCATCCCGTACGGCTTGGAGTAGGACGTCTTGTAGGTCTGGAAGTTGCGCTCCAGCAGGTTCAGGTCGCGCAGCGACATGCTGGTGTTGCTGTTGTCGAGGATGCGCATGACGACCTTCTCGCCCCACACCGTCGGCAGCGTCGCGACGCGCAGGTCGATCTGCCGGCTGCCGTGGACGACGGACATGCGGCCGTCCTGCGGCTTGCGGCGCTCGGCGATGTCGATGTCCGACATGATCTTCAGGCGCGAGATCACCCCGTTCTGGATCGCCTTGGGCGCCGACTGCATCTCGTGCAGCACGCCGTCGATCCGGTACCGGACGCGCACATCGTGCTCGGCGGGCTCGATGTGGATGTCGGAGGCGTGGTCTTGGATGGCCTGGCTGACCAGCAGGTTCACGAACCGCACGATCGGGGCGTCGTCGTCGCCCGCCTCGGCGAGGGGCGTCTGCTCGACGGGGGCGGACTCCTCTTCCAGGGTGGAGGTCAGGTCGCTCAGCTCGCCGTCGGCGCGCACGTACCGGTCGATCGCCGCAAGGAGGTCGGCCTGGTCGGCGACGGCGGGAGCGATGCCCATGCGGGAGGCGGCGCGGACGTCGTCGATCGCGAACACGTCGCCGGGGTCGGCCATCGCCAGGATGACCATCCCGTCGGCGACGCCGATCGGCAGCACGGTGTGCCTGCGGCAGATGGCGCCGGGGATGAGGGTGACCGCCGCGCGGTCGACCGGGTAGTCGGCGAGCTCCACGAAGGGCAGGCCGGACTGCGCGGCGCGGGCGCGGGCGAGCTGACCGGGCGTGATCGCGCCGCGGTCGAGCAGTTCCCTGACCACCGACTCGTCGGCGGTGGGTTCGGTGGAGACCCGGTCGAGGTACTCGATCGGGAGATGGCCGTGAAGGATGAGGATCTCGGTCATGGACGCCACGGGGGACCTCCTTGCGGGTAGGACCTGCCGGCCGGGTCGGGTGATGCCGGCAGGGCCGCGCCACGCCCGGGCGAGACTCCGGAGGCGACGAAGCGTTGTCACAGTAACCGCACGGTTCGCGCGCGGAACAGCCCCGCGAGCGGGTGCCCCGCGCGCGGGGGTCAGCGCGAGCCCCCGCGATCGAGTGGCAGATCGATGTCGTTTCGAGGCCGCGGAAGCGACAACAGCGCGCTATTCGGCGCGCGAGGGGCGTCAGCGGCGCTTGAGGTCGCCGCGGCGGCTGGCCAGGTAGACCAGCACGCCGGCGATCACGGCGCATCCCATCGTCGCGAGCCAGAACGGCAGCGTGCGCGCGGCGTTGCCGGAGACCGCGAGCGCGATCCCGGAGATGAAGCTCAGGACCGCCACGACGAGCGCCGCGCCCGCGCACGCCAGCATCGTCTTGCCGGTGCTATCCGTGTACTCGAGGAGCTGACGCCACATACCCCCATTCTCCCCCAGCCGGCGAGTACGCAGAAAATGGGGCCAAAACGGCCGAGTACGCAGAGAATCTGCGTACTCGGCGGGAGGGGAGGGGGGAGAACGAGGAAGGCCCCCGGCGGGTGCCGGGGGCCTTCCTGGTACGGGACCTACGGGATCAGTTGTAGGTGCCCGGGGTGTAGTCGTCCGAGCTGAAGCTGTCGAAGTCGACGAAGCTCAGGTCGTTCTCGCTGAACGCGGAGTCATCGGTGAAGATGCGGTTCGGGTACCGCTCCGCCTTCGCCTCCTCCGTCGCCTCGACGGAGACGTTCCGGTAGCGCGACAGACCGGTTCCGGCCGGGATGAGCTTACCGATGATGACGTTCTCCTTGAGACCGATCAGCGGGTCGG
>NZ_JBQCGZ010000018.1:0-57328 GCF_051955155.1 Leifsonia sp. | reverse complement strand
CCCCCCCCCCCCCCGCTCTAACGCAAACGCCCCCCCCCCACGGGCGCCTGCCGTTTTTTTCCGTGGCCCGGGGGGTGGTGGGGGGGGGGGGGGGGGGGGGGGGTGGGGTCAGAGTTCCCAGAGGGAGGCTACGGGCAGGCCGAAGAGCCGGTCGGCGAAGCGGTAGCCGACGGTGCCGGTGTTGAGCACGATCCCCGCGAGGAAGCGATCCCCGAGCTTGTCGCGCAGATACCGCAGCCCCGAGAAGTGCCCGCTCGTGAAGGACGACCCAGATTTCACCTCGAGCCCGACGATGGAACCGTCCGCGAACTCGATCACGATGTCGACTTCGACGCCTTTCCCCGTCCGGTAGTGGAAGAGCTCGAACTCCTCGTCCGACCACGTGCGCTGCTTCAGGAGCTCGCCGACGACGAACCCTTCCATGAGGCCGCCGAGGTGATGCGCGGACCCGTCGACGGGGAGCAGTTGCTCCTCGGACACGCGAGAGAGACGAGCGGCCAGCCCCGAGTCGGCGATCGTCGCCTTGGCGCGTCCTGTTTCCCGCGACGTGAGGTTCGGAGTCCACGGCGGAAGACGGTCGAGCAGGAAGAGTGCCTCGATGGTGTCGATGTACGCCGCGATGGAGGTGGCCGGGATCGCCGCGTCCTGCGCGAAGCGCGCCTTGACGAGTTCGCCTGCCTGGTTCGCGGCGAAGAGGCGCAGCAGGCTCGCGAGGCGTCCGGGGTCGGTGATGTCGATGAGCTCGCGCGCATCGCGCCGGACGAGTCTGTCCACATAGTCGTCGAACCAGACCCCCCTCAGCCGCCGGCTCAGCGCCTGCGCCTCCGGGTAGCCACCGACCACGATCTGATGAACGTACTCCTCGCGAGTTGTCGCGCTCACCACACGCGCGTAGTCGATCCCGGTGCGGACGGCTCGGGCGAAATCGTCGCGTCTGCCTCGAAGCTCGCCCTGCGAGAACCCGCGGAGCGAGACGGTGACTGCGCGGCCGGCGAGGCTGTCGGTGGCGCGACGCGAGCGCAGCAGATCGCTGGAGCCCGTGATCAGGAAGCGACCGGGACGACGGTCCCGATCGATCGCGGCCTTCAGCGCGAGTGTGAGTTCGGCGTGCCGTTGGATCTCGTCGATGACCAGCAGGCCGTCGCGGTTCTGCATCACGAAGCCAGCAGGGTCCTCGGCTGCTGCCGCACGCGTCTGCTCATCGTCCAGGGTCAGGACGAGCGCGTCGCGGCCGTCCGCGAGCTGGCTGGTGAGCGTGCTCTTGCCGACCTGGCGGGCGCCCTGCACAACCACGGCAGGGAATGAACCCAGGAGTTCCCGCGAGAACGGTGCGATGTGCCGATCGAGGAGCGCCATGCTCAGACTCTACGCTACTTCGTAGAAATGCACCCCTCACAATCGTAGAAATGCACCCCACCCGTTCGTAGAAATGCGCCCCTCCCAATCGTAGAAATGCACCCCTTCCGTTCGTAGCAATGCTCCACGGTGGGACCCGGCCGCCGACGCCGATGACATGGCCGGCGGCCGGGAGTGTGGGCCGGGGTCAGATGCCCCGGGCGAGGCGGTAGTAGGCGGCGTTCCAGTCGAGCTCGCGCTGGAAGGCGCGCAGGGTGGTGTCGTCGTCGATGACCAGCAGCTCGGTGCGGGCCATGCGGGCGAAGTCCTCGAACGCCTGGATGCCGACCGCCGTGCTCATCACCGTGTGGTGCGCGGCGCCCGCCTCCAGCCAGGCCGTCGCCGAGGTCGTGAAGTCCGGCGCAGGCTTCCACACCGCGCGGCCGACCGGCAGCTTGGGCAGCGGAGCGGTCGGCTCGACCACCTCCACGACGTTCGCCACCAGCCGGAACCGGTCGCGCATGTCCGACAGCGCGACGACGACGGCGGGGCCGGGGTCCGCGGTGAAGACCAGGCGCACCGGGTCGTCCTTGCCGCCGATGCCGAGCGGGTGCACCTCGAGCGTCGGCTTCGCGCTGGTGAGGGCGGGCGAGACCTCGAGCATGTGGGCGCCGAGGATGCGCTCGTCGCCGGGGGTCAGGTCGTACGT
The DNA here is from genome assembly GCF_051955155.1 of Leifsonia sp. Taxonomy (NCBI): domain Bacteria; kingdom Bacillati; phylum Actinomycetota; class Actinomycetes; order Micrococcales; family Microbacteriaceae; genus Leifsonia; species Leifsonia sp. The sequence continues at coordinate 55,284 of NZ_JBQCGZ010000018.1, read as the reverse complement.
GTAGTCCTCCATCAGCGAGGCGCCGCCCGGCAGGCCCGCGCCCATCACGTTCGCCGCGCGCACCAGGATCGCCGTCTTCCAGTCGCCCTCCGCGCCGAAGCCGTAGCCCTCCGCCATCAGGCGCTGCACCGCGAGGCCCGGCAGCTGCTTCAGCGCGCCGAGGTCCTCGAAGCTGGTCGTGAAGGCGCCGAAACCGCCCTCCTCCAGGAACGAGCGCAGCCCGACCTCGATCGCGGCGCCGTCCCGCAGCGACTGGTGGCGGTCACCGCCGCGGCGCAGCTCGGGGACGACGTCGTAGAGGTCCTCGTACTCGGCGACAAGCGCATCCACGTCGGCGTCCGACGCGGCGGCGACCGCGTCGGCCAGCTCGTTGACGCCCCACGTGTTCACCTGAACGCCGAAGCGCAGCTCCGCCTCGGTCTTGTCGCCCTCGGTCACGGCGACGAAGCGCATGTTGTCGCCGAACCGCGCCAGCTTCAGCGAGCGCGTGGCCGCCCAGCCGGCCGCCGCGCGCATCCACGTGCCGATCCGGGAGGCGACGGCCGGGTTCCCGACGTGGCCGACGACCGTCGTGCGCGGCACGCCGAGCCGGGTCTGGATGTAGCCGAACTCGCGGTCGCCGTGCGCGGCCTGGTTGAGGTTCATGAAGTCGAAGTCGATCTCGCCCCACGGCAGTTCGACGTTCGCCTGCGTGTGGAAGTGCAGCAGCGGCTTCTGCAGCGCGTCGAGCCCGGCGATCCACATCTTCGCGGGGCTGAAGGTATGCATCCACGCGATCAGGCCGATCACGCGGTCGTCGGCGTTCGCCTCCAGCGCCGTGCGGCGGATCGCGTCCGCGTCGGTCAGTACCGGCTTCCAGACGACGCGCACCGGGACGTCGGCCGAGGCCGCGAGCCGGTCGGCGATCCCGCGCGACTGCTCCGCGACCTGCGCGAGCGTCTCCGGCCCGTACAGGTGCTGGCTGCCGGTGAGGAACCAGACCTCGTATGGCTCGAGGGAGGTGGTGAGCTTCGGCATCAGGAGAGGGATCCTTCCGGGTTCTGTCCGTAGACGTTCTGGTAGCGGTCGAAGAGGCTGTCGATGGCCTCCTGCGGGATCGGGACGAGCGGTCCGCCCTGGCGGGCGATGTGCACGGTGCGCGCAACGTCCTCGGCCATCACCGCCGCCTTCACGGCGTCGCGGCCGTTCTTGCCGATCGTGAAGACACCGTGGTTCTGCATGAGGACGGCGCGGCTGCGGTGCCCGGTGAGGGTCTGCACGATGCCGCGGCCGATGGAGTCGTCGCCGATGATCGCGAACGGGCCGATCGGGATCTCGCCGCCGAACTCGTCCGCCATCGCCGTGATGACGCACGGGACGGGCTCGGCGCGCGCCGCCCAGGCGGTCGCGTACGTGGAGTGGGTGTGCACGACGCCGCCGACCTCCGGCATGGCGCGGTAGACGTAGGCGTGCGCGGCCGTGTCCGATGACGGTGACCGGTCACATCCGACGGAGCCGGGGACGACAGCGCCGTCGAGGGTGCACAGGATCATGTTCTCGGGGGCGAGGTCGTCGTACTCGACGCCGCTGGGCTTGATGACGAACAGGTCCTCGCCCGGCACCCGCTCCGAGATGTTGCCGCCCGTCCAGACGACGAGTCCGTAGCGGACCAGCTCGGCGTGCAGCGCTGCCACGCGCTCGCGGACGGCGCGGACGGCCGGGGTCTCGGATGCTTCGGCGGCGGTCATTCGCTCGCTCCTCTCAGCGGGACGGCAGACGCGGCGGCACGCTCGGCGGCGAGCCCAGCCTCGTAGCGGTCGAGGTAGGCGGCGAAGCCGGCGACATCGGCCGGGTCCGGCTCGGCCGTGTCGACGGCGAAGCCGCGGAAGACGTGGGTTTCGAGGTAGTCGGCGAGCGGGAGCGCGTCGCCGCTGCGCGCGCCCGCGCTGCGCGCGTACGCCGCGAGAACGGCGATGCCCCACGCCCCGCCCTCGGACGCTGTATGCGCGATCGACACCGGAGCGTCGAGCGCGCCGGCCAGGAACCGCTGCGCGACCCCGGCGGTGCGGAACACGCCGCCGTGCCCGAACATCCGGTCCAGCGCGACGCCCTCGCGCGCCAGCACGCACATCCCGAGCGCGAGCGTCCCGAACACGCCGTAGAGCTGGGCCCGCATGAAGCTGCCGAGCGTGAAGCTGCTGTCCGGCGTCCGGACGACGAGCGGGCGACCCTCGGCGAGCCCGGCGATCGGCTCGCCCGCCAGCTGGTTGTAGGCGAGCAGCCCTCCGGCGTCCGCCTCGCCCTCCAGCGCCTCGCGGAGCAGCGTCTCGAACACCAGGTCGGCGTCGAGCGGGACGCCCGCGGCGGCGGCGAACCGGCCGAACAGGGCGGCCCACGCGGCCAGCTCGCTTGCGCCGTTGTTGCAGTGCACCATCGCCACCGGGTCGCCCGCGGGGGTGGTCACGACGTCCAGCTCGTCGTGGACCTCGGCGAGCGGCCGCTCCAGCACGACCATCGCGAACACGCTGGTGCCCGCGCTGACGTTCCCGGTCCGCGGCGCGACCGAGTTCGTCGCGACCATGCCGGTGCCGGCGTCGCCCTCCGGCGGGCAGAACGGGGCGCCGGGGCGCAGGGCGCCGGTGGGGTCGAGCAGCGCCGCGCCCTCCGCGGTGAGCGCGCCCGCGTCCTCTCCGGCGGGGAGCGAGGCGGGCAGCAGCGAGCAGAGCGCGGGGATGCGGCCGTCGGCGAGCCGGTCGTAGCGGGCGACCAGCTCGGCGTCGTAGCCGGCGGTGGCCGGGTCGATCGGGAACATCCCCGAGGCGTCGCCGACCCCGAGGACGGTGCGGCCGGTCAGCCGGCGGTGCACGTAGCCGGCGAGGGTGTTGATCGAGTGGAGCCGGGCCAGGTGCGGCTCGTCGTCCAGGAGCGCCTGGTGCAGGTGCGCGATCGACCAGCGCAGCGGGAGGTTGACCCCGAGCAGCGCGGAGAGCTCGGTGGCCGCGGCGCCGGTCGTCGTGTTGCGCCAGGTGCGGAACGGGACGAGCAGCTCGCCGTCCGCGTCGAAGGCGAGGTAGCCGTGCATCATCGCGGAGACGCCGACGGCGCCGAGGCTCTCGGGGCGCACCCCGTGGCGGCGCTCGGCATCGGCGGCCATGTCCGCGTACGCGGCCTGCAGTCCGGACCAGATCGCCTCGTCCGGGTAGGTCCAGATCCGATCGGTGAACGCGTTCTCCCACTCGTGGCCGCCGACGGCGAGAACGGTCGCGGGGTCGTCCAGCAGCACCAGGCAGGCCTTGATGCGGGTCGAGCCGAACTCGATGCCGAGGGCGGTGCGGGCCTCCGCGATGGCGCGCCCTGCTGCGCTGTCGTCGAGTGTCATCGTCATCCTCACCTCGTTGTGACCGGTCACACGCAGTCTCGAGCATAAGCCTCGCGCCTACCCGCGTGTCAAGCCGGGAACATTTGTGCCAAATGTCGGCTCCGCCCGCGCCCGAGGCGCGATTTGTGCCAAATGGCGGCTCCGCCCGTGCGAGGCGCGATTTGCGCCGAATGGTGGACCCGGTGGACGGCGCAGGCGCGGCGTCAGGCGGAGTCGCGGACGATGAGGCGCGGCGCCACGGGGGCGGCGGTGCCGGGGTCGCCTCCCTCGATCGAGGCGACGAGGCGCGCGACGCAGCGGCGGCCGAGTTCGGCGAAGTCCTGGCGGACGGTGGTCAGCGGCGGGGCGAAGAACGCCGCCTCCGGGATGTCGTCGAAGCCGACGACGGCGAGGTCGCCCGGCACGCCGAGGCCGAGCCCGCGGGCCGCGTGCAGGACGCCGAGCGCCATCTGGTCGTTGGACGAGAAGACCGCGGTGATCGTCCGGTCGGTCAGCAGCTCTGCGGCGATCGCCGCGCCGGAGGCGGCCGTCCAGTCGCCCCCGCGGGAGACCACGGCGTCGGCGCCGGCGCCGGCGCTAGCCATTTCGGCGAGGAAGCCGTCGCGGCGGGCGACGGCCTCCGACCAGTCGGCCGGACCGCACAGGTGCGCGATCCTGCGGTGGCCGGCGGCGAGCAGGTGCCGGGTGGCGAGCCGCGCGCCCTCGACCTGGTCCACGAACACGCCGTCATCGCCCTCGATGCCCGCGCCGTGCAGCGTGACGGACGGGACGTCGAGCGCCAGCGCCCGCATCGCGTCCTGCGCCCGCGCCTGCGGCGCGATCACGATCACGCCCTCCACCGCCTGCGCGAGGAGGTGGTCGAGCGCCGCCTCCAGACCCTCCTTGTCGAGGGATGCGGCGTGCGCGACGGTCACGAAGTAGCCGGCCTCACGCGCCGCCGTCTCGACGGCGTCGAGGCTGGACGCGGGGCCGAACAGCGACGAGGCGGACGCCGCCAGCACGCCGAGCGTGCGCGACCGGGCCGTGGTGAGCATGCGAGCGGCCCGATTGGGCCGGAAGTTGAGGTCCGCCATCGCGGCGAGCACGCGCTCCCGTGTCTCCGGCCGGATGCTCGGGTGCGCGTTGAGCACGCGCGAGACGGTCTGCCGCGAGACCCCGGCCGCCGCCGCGACCTCCCGCACCCCTGGCACGCGCACGCTCTCGCTCACATCCTCACCCTAGCGACCCGCCCCGAGCGACCACCCGAGTACGCAGAAAGTGCACCGAAAACCCGCGAGTACGCAGAGAATCTGCGTACTCGCGGGTGCGGGGAGGGCGGGGGTCAGTCGATGAGGGAGAGGGCGGCGAGGCGGGTGAGGACCTCGCGGCCGGCGGGCGGGCAGCGGTCGGCGTCTTCGGTCGTCACCCAGTGCAGGGCGCCCACCTCGGCGGAGGCCACCGGCTCCGCGTCGGTCTCGGCGCGGAAGACGCGCATGTGCACCTCGCGGCCGTCCGGTTCGCCGTGCGCCTGCGTCCGCACCTCGAACAGCTCGGCGAGGTCCGCCGGGTCCAGCACGAGCGACACCTCCTCGCGCGCCTCCCGAGCCGCGCCCTCCGCCGCGGTCTCCCCCGCGTCGATCTTGCCGCCCGGCATGTAGTAGACATCCCGGTCGCGGGCGGTCACCATGAGCACGCGGCGGTCGCGCACCAGGGCGACGGCGGCGACGAGCAGCGGGGGCAGGGTCATCCCTCCACGCTACCGAGTCGCGGCCGGTGCCATGCTGGAGGCATGATCAGCGCAGACTTCGCCCGCCGGTTCGTCGACGCCTGGGTCGCGGACTGGAACGCTCACGACCTGGAGGCCCTGCTGGGCCACTACACGGACGACGTGGTCTTCACCTCCCCGCTCGCCGAGCGCTTCCTGCCCGGCAGCGACGGCGTCGCCCACGGCAAGGACGCGCTGCGCAGCTACTGGACGGCGGGCCTCGCCGCCCTGCCCGACCTGCGCTTCGAGGTGCTCGAGCACTACGTTGGGGCGTCGACCATCGTCATCCGATACCGCAACCAGAGCGGCGGGGTCGTCTGCGAGGTGCTCGAGTTCGACGGCGAGCTGGTGCGCCGCGGGCACGGCACGTACCTCGCCGCCTGAGTCCCGCGAGCCGTCACCCGCAGACGCTCCCAGGCAGGGTCCGCGGTCATCGCCGGTATCCATGCTGCGGAAGTTCGCACCGCCGTCGATCAACTGGCCCTGTCATTCGCAAGAAGATGTAGCTAACATTGTGCAATATCGGATGCGCAATTGATGCGTTCAACGAAGGATGAGAACACGCGAATCGGCACCATGACAGCCTTGCTGATGCAAGCGGCAAGCTGGGGGTGGTCTCATGCGTGATTCAGCCACGAGCGGACGCGGAGACCGGAGCTTCCTCCCCGAGTTTGGTCTCCCGCTCATCGTGTCACTCGCACTGGTCGCGGCAACGACCGTGGCCGCGTGGATCGCAGCATCACTCCGACAGGGCGTCCCGCTCTGGCTGACAATGATGCTCACCACAGCCGTGATCGCCGGCGCTTTCGGAGTCCCGGCGGCGAACCGTCGCGCACGGGAGACGATGCCAATATCGGCATGGGGCCGTGCGTTCTCCGCCTGGCTACTCGCCGTTGCTGTCTGCGTCCCCCTTGCTGCCCTCATCCCCGTCACCTTCGACACCGGACGGTGGGGGTGGCTCCTGGCTTTCGCTGCCGGTTTCGACGCGGTCCTGCTCGCCGGCGCCGTCGTCGTCGTCGTGGTGTCGCGCGCGCACCGGTGACGGGCGGCCCGACAGCCCGCGAGCGGTCAGGACTCGGCGACCTGCTTGAGCTGGCGCAGCCCCTTCTCGAAGTCGGGGCCGACGAGCTTGTCCAGGTTGAAGAACCGCGAGAAGAACGTCTTGGGGCTCTCCATGCGCCAGATCACCCGGGTGGCGTCCGTGCCCTCCTGCTCCAGCACGAAGCGGATGTCGCTGGCGGAGCGGAACGGCCGGGTGAAGCGCAGCGCGATGCCGACGCCGTCCGGGCCCACCGCGGTCACCCGCATCGAGCCGGCGCCCGCCTTGCGGTTGCCCTCCCAGCTGTACGTCGAGCCGACGGTGCCGGACGCGCCGCCGTACTCGCGATTCATGCCGGGATCGGTGCCCTCCCACGGCGACCACTCGATCCAGCGGGGCAGGTTCGCGATCATGGGCAGCAGCCGCTCCGGCGTGGCCAGGATGCGCTCGGTGCGTTCGACGATGACGGTGTCGGCCATGCGCACACCCTAGCGCCGGCCGGACCAGCGGACTACGGCAGCCAGCCCAGCCGGCGGCGGACCGCCTGCGCTCCGCGGGCGGGCCACTGCGCCCAGCCCGGCGCGAGCAGCCGCTCGGCGAGCTCCAGGATGCCCCGCGCGGCGTCCTCGGGCGCCCGCGCCAGCACGACGGCCAGCCGCTCCGCCGCCTCCGGGTGCACGGCCTCGAGCCGGCGCCAGCCGTCGAACGGGTCGGGATGGCCGGCCCCGGAGCGCGCGACGAGCAGGTCCGCGAGCGTGAGCGCCGCCTCCGACCGGATCACGTTCCCGCCGCTCAGGTGCTCGCCGCGGCGCACGCGGCCGACGCCGACGACCAGCTCCACGAGCAGGACGGCCGCCGCGTCGGCGGGCTCGGAGAGCCGGCGCGTGCTCGTGCCTGCGCGGGCGGCGGCGATGGCCGCCGCGAGCGGTCCGGTGTCGTAGACGACCGCGGCCGCTGCGATCGGGAACGTCGCCAGCCCGGCCGGGTCGGTGATCCCGAGCTCCAGCACGCGGCCGTCGTCGAACAGCACCTTCACGCCGTCGTGCCACTCGTGCCCGGCCGCGGCGATCGCCGTCGCGTCCGGGAGCCAGGACAGGTCGCGGCGGAGGCCGGCCACCGCGTCCGGCTCGGCGAGGACGAGCAGGTCGTGATCGGACCAGTCGTCGATGCGCCCGCGGTCCGCGCCGGAGCCGAGCAGGGCGACGCCGAGCACTCGTGGCTCCGAGCGCGCCCAGCCGACCACTCGGCGCGTGTAGGCGTCGAACGCCGCCAGCGCGGCGGAGTCCGGGTCGGAGCCGGTCACGGCCGGAACACCGCCAGCAGGTCGGCCGGGGCGCCCGCCCGGGCGAAGACCGGAACGCGGTCGATCGGCGCCTCCACCCGCACGGTGCGACCGCCGGTCACCGTCTCGCCGGTCCACACGTCCGTCCACTCGCCGGCGGGGAGGGCCACCGGCCAGCTGTCGACGCCGGGCTCGAGCACCGGGGCGACCAGGAGGTCCTCGCCGAGCATCCACTGCGTCGCGGTCCACACCTCCGGCGCGTCCGGGTGGTCGAAGAACAGCGGCCGCATCAGCGGGCGGTCCGTGCGCACCGTGTCGGCGGCGGAGGCGGCGAGGTACGGCACCAGCCGCTCGCGCAGCTTCGTGAGCGAGCGGAACACCGGCAGCACGCGCTCGTCGCCGGTGCGCTCAGCGATGTTCCACGGCGTACGGTCGCGCGACGGCGTCCGGTGGTGGTTGAACTCGGAGTGGTACTGCATGATCGGCACGAAGACGCTCGCGGCGGTGGCGCGCAGGTACAGCTCCGGGTCGGGGATGTCGCCGGAGAAGCCGGCGATGTCCCAGCCCCAGTAGACGATGCCGCAGGACGCGGCGGACAGCCCGGCGTTCATCGACCAGCGGAACGCATCCCACGTCGAGTTCTCGTCGCCCGCCCAGAACGCGCCGTGCGCCTGCGAGCCGGTGAACCCGGCGCGGCTGAACGTCACAGGCGCCTTGCCCGCCGAGCGCAGCAGGTCGCCGTACGCGGCGGCGTAGGCGACGGGGAACGTGCTGTTCTTCTCGTCGCCGCGGCGGCCGTCCAGGTAGACCAGCTCCGCGCCCCAGGCGTGCTCGCCGCCGTCGGTCTTGAAGCCGTCGACGCCGACCTCCTCCACCAGGTAGCGGCGCTTCTCGGTCCACCAGCGGGCCGCGCGCTCGTCGGTGAGATCCGGCATCAGCGCGAGCGGGAACCACCAGCCGCGGTTGCGGTACGGCCGTGTGCCGCCGGAGGGCGTCGGCTCGGCGATCAGGACGTCGTCCGCGATCGCCGCGCGCGCATCCGCTGCGGCCTGCCCCTCGGGGTGCGGACGCATCTTGAGCAGCGGGATCTGCCACAGGTGCAGCCGGATGTCGCGCGCGTGCAGCTCGTCGGCCATCCCCTTCGGGTCCGGCCACGCGCCGTCGGCGGGGAAGGTGAAGTCGGCCAGGGCGTGCGGGGCGCCGTCCTCGGTGACCGCGTAGCGCGCGTCCCGGAACGCGGTGAAGGTGCTCTCGTCGCTCCACGCCTCGATCACAACGGAGCCGACCGGGATGTCGTGCTCGCGGTGCAGATCCATCTGGCGCATGACCTCGGCCTGCGTGTTCCACTCGTTGCCGCTCGCCCAGAGCCGGAAGACCCAGTCGGGCAGCTCCTCCGCCCGGCCGGCGCCGTCGAGGAAGCCGCTGAGCACGGTGAGCGGGTCGCCGTCGAAGAAGCGCACGGGGAGCGCGCCGTCCTCTCCGGTCTCCGCCTCCACCGCGATCGTGCCCGCGTCCGAGGCGCCCAGGTCGAACCACACCCGCCGGGACGTGTCGACGTGGAAGCCCCAGCCGGAGCCGCCGACCACGTGCGCGAACGGCATCGGCAGGTACGTCTTCCGCTCGGCGCCCTGGCTCTTGTACTGCTCGAAGACGACCGCGTCGAGCTCGGTGCCGGTGTGGTCGATCGCGTCGTAGCGTTCGCCGAACCCGGTGAGGTGCTCGCCGGGTGCGAGCGGCAGCGCGAACCGGGCGCGGTGGATGCGCACCCCGTCGTCGAGGACGGAGACGCTTCCGGAGACGACGCGGGAGCGGCCGGAGACCGTCACGGCGTCGTCCGCGGCGCGCCACGCGGCGGCGCGGAATGCGAACCAGCGGGTGCGCTCGACCCTGCCGTCCTCGTGCGTCGCAGTGAACCGGTAGCGGTACTCTCCGCCGGTGCGCAGCTCCGGGGTCGTCGCCTGCCAGCCGCCGACCGCCCTGGCCAGCCTGGCCTGCGCCGAGGCGAGGTGGCCGCCGTCGGTGACCCGTCCGCGCGAGGTGGTCGCGACCCGCTCCAGCGGCAGCTCCTGCGACGCAGCGGTCCCCGCGTCCGGGCGCCAGACCAGTTCGACGCTCACGGCGTCCACGGTGGCGTCGGCGCGGACGCCGAGGGTCGCGGTCGCACCGGCCTCTGGCACGACCGGCCAGCGCTGCTCGGTGTCGACGGAGTACGGGTGACCGGAGCCGGCGGGCCGGTGACGGATCATCGGGCGAGTCCTTCCTGGACGGGTACGGCGGTGCGGGATGGAGTGGGGGCGGCGGGCGCGGCGGAGGCGTCGAGCGCCGCGCCGAGACGCAGCAGCATCGCGTGGCTCCAGAGCAGCGGCGTTGCCACCGGTCCCCAGCGGTCGAGCCACTCCTGACGCATCCGCGGCGCCAGCAGGTGACCGTCGACCTGCTCGGGGAGGTCGAGCGAGGCGGTGGCAGTGGAGGCGGCGAAGTCGTACAGCTCGGCCGCCCTGACGCGGTCGCCCGCCTCCAGGTGCGCCAGGCCGAGGAAGCAGCTGAGCAGCGGCCACCGGCCGCCGCCGTAGAAGGTGTCGCCGAGGTAGCGGTGCGTTCCGCCGTCGACGGTGAGGTGACGCTCCAGCAGGTCGATCGTCCGGTCGCCGAGCTCCGAGCGGGCGCTCACGAACCCGAGCGGGGCGAGCGCGGCCGCCAGGCTGCCGTCGACCGCGGTGCTGCCGAGCCACTTGACGAGGTGCCCCGCGCGCACGCCGCGCTCGGCGACGAGACCGTGGATGGCGAGGGATGCGGTGCGGGCCTCTGCGGCGCGGTCGCCGTCGATCAGGCCCGCGTCCGCGACGGCGTCGAGGCCGGCGGCGACGCACGCCAGCGTCGAGACGTGGACGTGCTCGCTGTGCTCCTCCCACCAGTCGTAGCATGGCCGCTGCCAGGAGGCGGTGAGGTAGTCGACCGTGAGCTCGACGGCGTCGCGCCAGCGGGCGGCGTCGACGCCGTGCCGGTCGGCGTGCGCGACGAGCGCCCAGAGCCAGGTGCCGTAGCCGTCCAGCTGGAAGTCCCACCACTCGTCCGCGCCGTCGGCGCCCGCGAAGGTGAATCGCGCCGGCAACATCCGGGAGCCCTCCGGCGCCCGGCCGGCGCGAGACTCCCCCACGATCCAGCGGATGTGCTCGGCGCGCTGCCGCAGCACGGAGGCGCACCAGTCGAAGAACCGGCCGGGGCCGTCGACCTCTCCGGCCGCAGAGACGCCGTCGGCGATGAACGATCCGTCGCGGAACCAGCAGTAGCCGGCGTAGGCGGAGAAGGTGGGGCTCGCCGGGTAGGCGCCCTCCGGGGTCTGGAGGTCCGCGATCAGGGCGAGGCTGCGCTCGGCGAGGCGGGAGGCGGTGTAGCGGTGCACGGGGATCTTCCGGGTCGAGGGGGCCCGGCCGCGCTCGAAGGGGGACGAGCGCGGCCGGGAGCGGTGTCACTTGAGCAGGGAGGTGACCTGGTCGGCAGTCGACGGGATGGCGTCGGCGGTCTTCTGCCGGCCGGCGGCGATCTCGCCGAGGGCGTTGGTCACGTCGTCCTGGATCTTCTGCGAGTTGGCGCCGAGCTGCGGCGCGACCGCGACGTGCTCGAGGGAGTCGAACACCGCCTGGCGGTTCGCGGGAACACCCGCCGTCAGGTACGGCTTGAGCAGCGCGTCGTCGCTGATCGCCGGCAGCTCCCAGCCGGCCTTGAGCCGGACGTCGACCATCTCCTTGGACGAGGAGAGGTACTCGGCCCACTTCTGCGCCGCCGCCTTGTTCTTGGCGTCCTTGGACACGACGACCGCGTTGGAGAACGTGGCGCTCGCCTTCTGCGTGTCGCCCGGCTCGACCTGCACGTCCCAGCCGAACGGGAGCGTGCCGAGGGTCGAGAACATCCAGATGCCGGTGTGCCACATCGCGAGCTTGCCGTCCTTGAACAGGTTGGTGTCGAAGTCGGCGGTCCCGGCGCCGTCGGCGGCGGTCGGCATCACGGTGCCGGACTTGCCGGCGATCCAGTCCGCGGCCTTCTTGCCCGCGGCGTCGTCGAACGCGGCCTTCTTGCCGTCGGAGCTCAGGAACTCGCCGCCGGCCTGCTGCACGGCCTTGTAGTACTCGTTGTACGTCACCGGCTGGTAGTCGCCCCAGACGCCGGCGGTCTTGTCCGTCAGCTTCTCGGCGGCGGCCTTCTCGTCGGCCCAGGTCCAGTCCTTGGTCGGGTAGGAGACGCCGGCCTTGTCGAAGAGGTCCTTGTTGTAGAACAGCACGACGTTCGAGAACGAGGTGGGCAGGCCGTACTGCTTGCCGTCGGTCTTGTAGGTGTCGAGCACCGACGTGCGGTACTTCGCGGAGTCGACGCCATCGAGCGGGGCGAGCACACCGTCGGCCTGGTAGGTGGCGTAGCTGCCCGCGTCCACGTCGAACACGTCCGACTGCGTTCCTGCCGAGAGGTCGGTCTGCAGCTTGGTGAAGTAGTTCGCGTAGTCGGTGGTGGTGACCTTGACGGTGATGTCGGGGTTGGCCTTCTCGAACGCGTCGACGATGGCGGTGAGGTTCTTCTCGTTGCCGCCGTTGGAGATGAAGTTCGAGTAGGTGACGGTGGCCTTGCCGCCGTCCGATCCGCCGGAGGACGAGCAGCCGGCCAGGCCGACGGCGGCGAGCGCGGCGACGGCGACGCCGGCGACGAGTGACTTCTTCATGGTGTGCGATCTCCTTCGATGCAGGGGTTCTTCGGATTGCTGCGTGTGTCGGGGATGGGGGATGGGGATGGGTCGGGCCGGCCTATTTGAGGCCGGTCCCTGCGACGCCCTGGACGATGTACTTCTGGGCGAAGACGTAGAGCGCGAACATCGGCAGGATGCTGATGACGGAGCCGGCCATCAGCACGTCCCACTGCGTGGAGTACTGGCCCTGCAGGCTGGACAGGGCGACCGGGAGGGTCTGCATGAGCGGGTCGCGCAGGATGATGAGCGGCCACAGGAAGCTGTTCCAGGTGTTCAGGAAGCCGAACACCGCGAGGGTGGCGAGCGCCGGCCGGACCAGCGGCAGCATGATCTGGAAGAACACCCGGAAGTGCCCGGCGCCGTCCAGCGTCGCCGCCTGGTCCAGCTCGTACGGCACCGTGCTCATCGCCTGCCGCAGCAGGAACACGCCGAACGCGGAGGCGATGGTCGGCAGGATGGCCCCGGCGTAGGTGTTGATGAGGCCGAGCGACTTCATCTCCACGAACAGCGGGACGATGAGCACCTGGAACGGGATCATCATCGTCGCCAGGTAGAGCAGGAAGATCGCGCCGCGACCGCGGAACGGCAGTCGGGCGAAGGCGTACGCGGCCATCGCGCTCGTCACCAGCTGGAAGACCGTGCTGATCACCGCGACGATCACGGAGTTGAGGATGACCTGCGCGAACGGCACCCGCTCGAACAGCTGCAGGTAGGGGGCGAGCGACGGGTTGTCCGGGATGAGCTTGGGTGTCGTGGTGAGGCTGGCGCCCGGGCTGATCGAGGTGACGACCGTCCAGACGAACGGGAAGATCATCACGATCGCGCCGAGCACGACGGCCAGGTAGAGGAACGTCTTCGCGGCCGGGTTACGCATAGTTCACCCACTTCTTCTGGCCGTAGAACTGGACGAGCGTGACCACGAGGATGACCAGGAACAGCAGCCAGGAGAGCGCGGACGCCATCCCGGCCTGGCCGTAGCGGAAGGTCAGGTCGTAGACCTGCTGCACCACGACCTGGCTGGAGTTGTTCGGGCCGCCGCCGGTCATCACGTAGACCTGATCGAAGACCTGGAAGCCGTTGATGAGCGAGAGCACGATGACGAAGAACGTGGACGGCGAGAGCATCGGCAGGGTGATGCTGACCAGCCGCCGCCACCATCCGGCCCCGTCGATCTCTGCCGCCTCGTAGAGGTCCGGGTTGATGGTCTGCAGGCCGGCCAGCAGGATGACCATGACGAAGCCGAGGTCCTTCCACGCCGACGCCAGGATGATCGACGGCATCGACCACGCGGGGTCGCTCCACCAGCCGGGGCCGTCGATCCCGATCAGGCCGAGCAGGTAGTTCACGACGCCGACGCTGGGATTCAGCAGCCAGCGCCAGACCAGCGCGACGACGACCCAGCTCGTGACGACGGGCAGGAAGTAGACGCCGCGCAGGAACGAGCGGCCCTTGAGCTTGGAGTTGAGCGCGAGCGCCAGCGCGAGGCCGCCGACGTAGACCAGCGGCAGGTAGCCGACGATGTAGTAGACGGTGTGCAGGAAGGCCTGCTGCGTCGCCGGGTCGGAGATCAGGTGCGCGTAGTTGTCGAAGCCGACCCACGTCATGTCGCCGATCAGGTTCCACTCGTGGAGGCTGGTCCACGCGGCGGAGATCATCGGCCCGATCACGAAGGCGAGCAGCGGGATGAGGCTCGGCAGCAGGAAGACCGCGACCGTCGCCGCGTAGCCGAGCCGGCGCTTCAGAGGCCGCTTCCTGGCGGGCCGGGTTCCGCCGGGCCTGCGCTGCGCGACCGCGTCCGGGCGGAGGGCGGAGAGGGCCATCAGCGCGCTCCAGCGCTCGAGACCAGGCGCTCGCGCACCAGCCTGCCCTGCTCGCCGGCGACCCCGTCCGCGTCGAACGGCGTGGCCAGCACGAGCGCGGCGGCGCCCTGCGCCCAGCGGTCGTCTTGCCAGCTCTCCACGGCGACGGCGACGCCGCGCTTGCCGGGGACGAGGGAGGCGCGCAGCGCGGGCTCGAAGCTGCCCGCCCAGTGCGCCCAGGCCTCGACGCCCTCGCCGAGCAGCACCACCAGTTCGGGGTCGAGTACGTTGACGACCCCAGCGAGCGCCCGGCCGAAGACGCGGCCGGCGTCCGCGAAGATGCGCTGCGCCCGCTCGTCGCCGGCGTCGGCGGCGGCCCGGAGCTCGTCGATGCCCTGGTCGACGGCGATGGCGCCCGCCGCCCTGCCCGCGGCGACGAGCGCGCCCTGGCCGACGATCGCCTCCAGGCAGCCCCGGTTGCCGCACTGGCAGAGCGGGCCGTCCTCGACGACGGGCACGTGGCCGATGTCCCCTGCGCCGCCGGCGCGGCCGCGCAGGATGCTGCCGCCCGCGACCACTCCTGCTCCAACGCCGTTGCCGATGGTGACGACGAGGAAGTCGTCGCAGTCGCGGCCCTGGCCGAAGAGCTTCTCCGCCACGCTCAGGGCGTTGACGTTGTTCTCGACCACGACGGGCAGGTCGAGCGCCCGGCGGAGCGTCGCGCCGAGCGGGACCTGGTTCCAGCGCAGCTGGGTGGAATCGACGACGCCGACGCCCTGCTCCAGCACCGTGCCCGGCAGGCCGACGCCGACGCCGAGCAGCCGGCTGCCGTCGCCCGCGTCGATGAACGAACGCAGGCGCTCGACCAGGCCGGACGCGGCCAGCGGCGAGACGGCATCGAACGGCTCGGTCGCCGAGCGGAGCACCGACCCGTCGATGCCGACCTCCACGAACGCGATGTGGTCGGGGGCCACCTTGACGCCGATGGACGATGCGGTGCGGGAGACGAGGCCGAGCATCCGGGCGGGGCGGCCGCCGCCGGAGCTCGCGTGCTCCAGCTCCTCGATCAGGCCGTCGGCGAGCAGGTCGCGCGTGAGCTGGGTGACGAGGGCCGGCGAGACGCCGATGCGGCGCGCGAGCTCGGCCCGGGATGCGGGGCCGTGAGCTCCGAGGTGCGCGAGGATCGCGGTGCGGTTCACGTCGGTGCGAGACGGGGATGAGGGCGCCATCGCCTCCCTTTCTTCAGAACTAAATAAACCATAGAACATAGTCCTGAACAAACACAAGACGCCTCCCGTGCCATGATCGGGACCGTGACCGGACCCACGATGCTGCTCGATTCCGCCTCGCTCTACTTCCGGGCCTTCTACGGGGTGCCGGACACGGTGCGCACGCCGGACGGGACGCCGGTCAACGCGGTGCGGGGCTTCCTCGACATCATCGCGAGGCTGGTCACCGAGTACGGGCCGGAGGCGCTCGTCGCGTGCTGGGACGACGACTGGCGGCCGCGCTGGCGCGTGGACCTCATCCCGAGCTACAAGGCGCACCGCGTGGCGCGCGAGGTGCCGGGCGGCGTGGACGTCGAAGAGGTCCCGGAGGCGCTCGTCGCCCAGGTCCCGGTGATCCGCGAGGTGCTCGACGCGCTCGGCATCGTCATCCAGGGCGCGCCGCAGGCCGAGGCGGACGACGTGATCGGCACCCTGGCGACCCGCACGCCGGGACCGGTGGACGTGGTGACCGGCGACCGGGACCTGTTCCAGCTGGTGGACGACGCGAACGGCGTCCGCGTGATCTATACGGCGCGCGGGATGAGCAACCTCGAGGTGCTGACGGACGAGACGGTCGTGGCCAAGTACGGGATCCGGCCCGGCCAGTACAAGGACTTCGCCGTCATGCGCGGCGACAGCTCCGACGGCCTGCCCGGCGTCGCCGGGGTCGGCGAGAAGACCGCGGCCACGCTGCTCGCCGAGCACGGCGACCTGACCGGCATCCAGGCGGCGGCGGCCGATCCCGCCTCGGCGATGCGGCCCGCGCTGCGCCAGAAGTTCGAGGCGGCGCTCGACTACCTCGCGGTGGCGCCGCGCGTCGTGGAGGTCGTGCGCGACCTCGACCTGCCGGAGCTCGACGCCCGCATCCGGCCGCCGGCCGACCGCGCCGCGCTCGACGCCCTCTCGGAGACCTGGAACCTGGGCGGATCGCTGCAGCGGGTGCTCGCCGCGCTGGAGGGCGCTGCCTGACCGCGCCTCAGGTCGTCGTCCCCGGCTCCCAGCGCCACAGCTCGCGCTGGGCGAGCAGGGCCAGCTCGCGCAGCACGTCCAGATCGGTCTCGGCCTCCGCCGCGTCCCGGGCGGTGCGGCCGAAGACGCACAGTGCGCCGATGCGGGTGCCATCCGGCGCCTCCACCGGGTAGCCGGCGTAGAAGCGCAGGTTCGCCGGGCCGGTCACCAGGTCGCTCGCGGCGAAGCGCTCGTCCCGCCCCGCGTCCGGCACCACCATGCCGTCCGGCGTCCGGATGGTGTGGATGCACGCGGACTGCTCGATCGGGATCTCGGTGAGCGTCGCCCCGACGGCGGCGAGCGGCCACTCGCGCCGGTCGTCCAGGACCGTGAACATCGCGATCTCGGTTCCGAGCGTCCTGCGGGCGGTGCCGACGAGCCCTTCCAGCCGGGCGTTCCGCTCGGCCGGCTGCTCGCCCGGCCCCGGCAGTCCCAGCCGCTCGATCGCCTGCACGCGCTCCTCCGCGCCGCTGGCGTGCGTGACGGCGAGGGCGCGCTCCTCGACGGCGGGCGCGAGGGCGTCGGCGATGTGCCGCGCCCAGAACAGGTAGTCGGCGGGTCCGCGATGCCGCCCGGCCTCGGGCGCGGGCGGCGCCGGCATCGGCAGGAAGACGGCCCCGGACGCGTGACAGGCCGCCCGCGCGACGGCGTTCAGCCGCTCGGCGTGCCGCTCCGCCAGCTCGCCGTCGGCCGTGGCGTACGGCGGGATGGAGCGGATGGGCTGCGCGCCCAGCCAGACGACGGTGCGGCCGCCGCCCCCGGCGAGCCGCAGCAGGCCCTCGACCCGCCGGCCCCAGCGCTCGGGGTCGGCGACGCGCAGCGCGTCCGCGACCGTCGCGCTCAGCACGACGGCGTCGTAGCGGCCCAGCTCGGCGCCGGCGAGGGCGTGCCGCAGCCAGCGCACTCCGCCGGAGGGATGCGGCAGGACGTCGACGACGGCGCCGCGCCCCGTCGTCGCGCCGAGCGCGCGGGCGAGCGCGCCGGGCAGCGCGAGGTCGTGGCTGCCGACGCCCCAGCCGACCGCGGGGCCGGAGCCCGCGAGCAGGACGCGCATGCTCCTGCGCCCGCCGACGAAGGCCTGCGGGGCGTCCGACGGCCGGACGATGGAAGAGCGGACGGCGGTCGCCCGCAGCAGCCGCGCGCGCAGGGCGAGCCGCCGGAACGCGCTGGGGGTGTGCTCTTCCACGCGATCGACGTTATCCCGGCTCCGGCGAACCAGGTAGTTCGCCGTCCGCTCCTCCGGAGATCCGCCGCGACGCGCGGACGGTGCGGGGCGGTCAGGCATCGCCGGGGCCGGCTTCGAGGTCCATCGCGGAGGCGACGGCACCGGCCTCGGTCTCCGGCTCTGCGGCGCCCGCCTCCGTCCCCCGGGCCCGGCGCAGCCGGCGGACCGGGACGACCGTCGCGAGGGCGAGCGCCACGAGGCCGACCACGAGCAGGGCGATGCCGGTGCCCGCCGCGTCGATCGCCGCGCCCGCGACGGCCGACGCCACGGCGGCGCCGAGGTTGACGGCGGTGTTGATCCACGTGGACGCCTCGGTCTGGCCCTCCGGGGCGACCACGGCGTCGGCGACGAGGTAGCCGGTGATCAGCGACGGCGCCAGGAACGCGCCGAGCACGACCAGGCCGGCGGCGAACAGCGGCAGCGATCCGAGTGCGGAGACCGCGGCGGCGGTCGCTCCCATGCCGATGCACAGCGCCAGCAGCCGGACGCCGAGCGAGACGCGCCAGCGGATGTGCCCGTAGACCAGGCCGCCCAGCGCGCTGCCCGCGGCGAAGGCGGCGAGCAGCCAGCCGGCCGCGGGCACGGCGTCCCGCTCCGCCGCGAGCGCGGGCGCGCCGATCTCCACGACGCCGAGCACCGCGCCGACGCCGATGAGGACGATCAGCACGCGCAGGAAGCCGGGGACGCGCAGCGGCCGTGCGCTCTGCGCCCGTTGCCCCGCCGGCGATCCGGACAGCGCAGAGGACGCCCGGCTGCTGACGAGCCCGAGCGTGCCGACCAGGACCACCGCCGCGGTGACGAACAGCCCGACCGCGGGTGAGGACGCGACGATGATCGCGGTGATCGCGACCGGTCCGCCGACGAACAGCAGCTCCTCGGCAACGGCGTCCAGGCTGAACGCCCGCTCGCGCTGCGCGCCGGGCTCGGTCAGCGAGCTCCAGACGACGCGCATCGCCGCGCCGAGCGGCGGCGCGGAGAGGCCGATGACGACCGCCAGGGCGAGGAACCACGGCACGGTGTCGCCCGCCAGCGCGGCGACGGCGCCCATCGCCGCGAAGCCCGCCGCCTGCACGACGGCGAGCAGGCCGAGGGCGCGCGGCTGGCCCCAGCGGTCGACGGCGCGGGCGCGCCACGGCGCCGCGACGACGTTGGCGATGCCGAACGCGGCCGATGCGAGGCCGGCGACGGCGAACGACCGGGTGCTCTCCTGCACGGCGAGCAGGACGGCGAGCCCGGCCATCGCCAGCGCCGAGCGGCCGAGGAGGGCGGGCAGGAAGGCGCGCAGCGCGCCGGGGATGCGAAGGGATGCGAACACGGGATGCTCCGAAGAAGGGTCTGACGGTGGGGGTTCCGCGGGGTCGGCGACGCGACCCTCGACGGCGGGGAACCTGCGCAGGTGGGACGCAGGACCGTCAGATGAACATCACGATGTGAAGCACGCCGCAAGGATAGCAAACCCCGGCGGCGCCACCGGCGGCCGCTACGGCAGGATGTGCCCGGCCGCCGTGAACAGCCGGTACCACTCCTCGCGCGTGAGGCGCACGTCCGAGCCCGCGGCGGAGTCGCGCACCCGCTCCGGGTTCGTGGTGCCGAGCACCACCTGCATCTGCGCGGGGTGCCGGGTGATCCAGGCGACGGCGATGCCCGTCGGCGTCACCCCGTAGCGCTCCGCGAGCTCGTCGAGCACGTCGTTCAGCTCCGCGTAGTCCTCGCGGTCGCCGAGGAAGACCCCGTCGAAGAAGCCCTTCTGGAACGGCGACCAGGCCTGCAGCGTGATGTCGTTCAGCCGGGCGTGGTCGAGGATGCCGTTGTCGCGCGAGACGGACTGGTCGAGGCCCGCCATGTTCGCGGCGACGCCCTGCGCGATGAGCGGGGCGTGCGTGATGCTCAGCTGCACCTGGTTGACCACCAGCGGCTGCTTCACCCAGCGCTTCAGCAGCTCGATCTGGCCGGGGGTGTGGTTGGAGACGCCGAACGCGCGCACCTTGCCGGACGCCTGCAGCTCGTCGAACGCCGCCGCGACCTCCTCCGGCTCGACGAGCGTGTCCGGCCGGTGCAGCAGCAGGATGTCCAGGTAGTCGGTGCGCAGCGCGGCGAGGGACTCGTCCACCGTGGTCAGGATGTGCTCGCGGGAGAAGTCGAAGAAGCCGTCGCGGATGCCGACCTTGGACTGGATGACGACCTGGTCGCGCTCGGCCGCCGGGATGGCCCCCGCCTCGCCGAAGCGGCGCTCGGAGCCGTGCCGTGTCTCGCCGTAGATGTCCGCGTGGTCGAACATGGTGATGCCCGCGTCCCGCGCGGTGCGGACGAGGGTGCGGATCTGCTCGTCGTCGAGCGGGCTGATCCGCATGAGGCCAAGGATGATGTCGGAGGCGTCGATGCCGGTCCCGGGGAGGGTGAAAGTCTTCATGCCTCCATCCAACACCGCCCGGCTAGGGTGTGAGCGTGACGGACACGGACGACGAGCGCGCGGTCGCCGCCGCACGCGCGGCCGTGGCCGACGCCGTGGAGGCGCTGTCGGCGGCCGGAGCGCGCGACGAGGCGCTCGCGGTCTACGTGCCCCGGCAGCGGAAGCTGCTGATCCCGCGCGAGCCGGTGCTGCGCCCGGCGGGACGGGTCTGGCGCCTGGGCGTCCTGCTGCTGGACGCGGGCGGCGGGCTGCACGCGACCGGGCAGCTGGTGCGCGCGACGCCGCCGGGACGCACGCAGTACATCTCGGCGTCGGCCGAGACGAGGCGCGCGTACCGGGCGGCCGCCGAGCGCGGCCACTTCCGCGACGGCGAGACGGTGAACTTCGATGCGCCGCCGATCGAGCTGACCGCGGGCGCGCTGTCCGCCGGAGACGGTCCCGTGCTGCTGCGCGACGGGCGCGTGCTCGTGCGCTGGAGCGCCACCGCCGCGCAGCACGTGGACTTCGCCGACTATCTGGCGGAGCGCGTCGACCTGCTCACGAACCCGCCGGAAGGGGCGTGAGGATCAGGCCTCGGTGGGAGTGGTGTCCGCCTTCTTGCCTGTCACGTCGTCCAGCTTGTCCGACGCCTTGCCGACCACCTCGGTGACCTTGTCCCCGAGCTTGTCCGAGGCTTTGCCCGCGAGGTCGCGGACCTCGCCCTTCACCTGCTGCACGGGATCCGAGTTCGAGAAGCCCTGCCACTTGCGGCGCAGGTCTTCGTAGGCGCTGCGCCCCGCCTTCGACCCGATCACGAACCCGACACCGACGCCTGCGAGAAAGATGATGAACTTCATGGCGTGCAGGGTACGCGCGCCCGGGAGGCCGCGACAGGGGCAGAATGTCGTGCGTGACGCCGTCGTCGAGCATCCCGGTCTTCGAGGCCGCCGTCGCCGCGTGGGCCGGCGGGGCGGGTCCGGTGCCGCCCCCGGCCTCGGTCGGGGCCGCCGTGCTCGTCGAGGGCGCGAGCGACCGCGCCGCGGTGCTCGCCGCCGCCCGGGTCCTCGACCGCGACCTCGCGGGGGACGGTGTCGCCGTGCTCCCGATGGGCGGCGCGATGAGCGTCCGCCGATACGTCGGACTTCTCGGCGCGTCCGGGTCCGGCCTCCGCCTCCGCGGGCTCTGCGACGCCGGGGAGGTGCGGTTCTTCGAGCGCGCCGGCCTCGCCGCCGAGGCGATCGCCGTGTGCCGGCCGGACCTCGAGGGCGAGCTCATCCAGGCGCTCGGGGTCGCCGGGGTGGAGGAGATCCTGGCGGACGAGGGGGATTTGCGCCTGTTCCGGATGTTCCAGCAGCAGCCCGCCCAGCGCGGGCGCCCGACCGCGCATCAGCTGCACCGCTTCCTCGGCACGACCTCCGGCAGGAAGGAGCAGTACGGCCGGGCGCTGACCGCGGCGCTGACCGCGGACGCGCTGCCGGAACCGCTGCGCGCCGTCGCGCTCTGGCGCCGCTCCGATCTAGGCTGAGCGCCGTGACCGACGGCATCCAGGCGTACATCGACGGCGCCTCCGACGACGCGCGCCCCGCCCTGACGCGCGTGCTCGACGCGATCCGCGGCGCCGCGCCCGGCGCGCCGGAGAAGCTGCGCTACGGGATGCCAGCCGTCGAGCTCGCTCCGGGCGCATGGATGCACGTCGGCGCCTGGAAGCACCACCTCGGCGTGTACCCGGTGCCGCCGCTTACCGCCGAACTGGAGGAGAGGATCCTGCCGTACCGAACGACGACCTCGACCGTGAACCTGCCGCTGACCGACGTCCCGGTGGAGCTGATCGCCGAGGTGGCCCGCAGCATCGCGCGGGCGGGAGACGCCCGGTGACCGCCCCCGAGCTGCTCGACCGGCTCGCGGCGATCTTCGCCGCGCGCGACCGGGCCGACATGCAGCCGACGATCGACGCCTTCCTCACCGTGCTCGCCGAGCATCCCGACGACCCGCACGTGCTCTACGAGGTCGGCGGGTCGTACGACACCGCGGGCGACGAGGAGACCGCGGCCGGGTACTACGAGCGCGCGCTCGCGGCCGGCCTGGACGGCGACGCGCTGCGGCGCTGCCTGCTGCAGTACGGCAGCACGCTGCGCAACCTCGACCGCTTCGACGAGTCGCTCGCCGTGCTGGAGCGCGCGCGGGAGGGCTTCCCCGGCTCGCCGTCCGTCCGGGTCTGGCACGCACTGTCCCTGCACGCCGCCGGCCGCAGCGACGCCGCGGTCGCCGAGCTGATGGAGCTGACGGCCGACGAGATCCGCACGCCCGACCTGCTCCGCTACGAGGCGGCGCTGCGCGGCAACGCCGAGTATTTGCGCGAGGTCGACGCGGCGCGCTGAGTGCGCGCGCTCACGCCGGCGCCAGCCGGAACCGCTGCGGGACGGGCGTGCCGTCCAGCGCCAGCCCGGCGAGCAGATCGCCGAGGACGGGGCCGAACTTGAAGCCGTGGCCGGAGAACCCCGTGGCGACGGTGAGCGGGCCGACGGCGTCCAGGACGAAGTCGTCCGCCGGCGCGTTGTCGTACAGGCAGCTGATGGACGCGGGACGCGCGGCGTCGACGCCGGGCACCCAGCGCTCCACGTAGTCCTGGAGACGCCGCAGCCGGCCGGCATCGATGCGGCGATCGCGGCGGCCGGGGTCGGGGTCGACCTCGGGGCCGTTGCCGTGGATGCCGACCTTGACGCCCTCGCCGGGCGTCAGCAGACCGTAGACGTCCGGCGCATCCGGGTCGCTCGGGTAGTGCACGAAGCTCGGCCAGGCCGCGTCCGCGAGCCCGGCGCGCACCGGGAAGTGCGCCGGCTGCTCCTCGGTGACGCGGATGCGCGGCAGCGGGCGACCGGCCTCCTGAAGCAGTCCCCCGGCGAGTCGGGGTGTCCACGATCCGGCCGCGACGACGACCCGGGTCGCGCGCAGCGCCTCGATGCCCGCGCGCACGACCACCCCCTTGTCGTCCACGCCGATTGCCTCGACGCGGGCGCCGAAGCGCAGCTCGGCGCCCGCCGCCTCCGCGGCATCCAGCAGGGCGTCGATGGCCGTGGCCGCGTACAGGCGCCCCCCGTCCGGGCTGAACAGCACGCGCTCCTCGAACCGGAGCCCCGGCCAGCGCCGCGCCGCCTCGGCCCCGGAGAGCTCGTCCAGGTCCAGGCCCGCAGCTCCCATCGCCGCGGCGATCGCATCGAGGGCGGCGGGGTCGCCGTGGTCGACGGCGCCGGTGGCGTCGAGGATGCGCCGGCCGCTGCTCCGCTCCAGCAGCCGCCACGCCTCCCGCGCCGCGATCGTCAGGCCGACGTAGTCGGCTGCGGGGTAGCCGTGCCGGAAGATCCGGCTCGCGCCGTGCGACGATCCCCGGTCGTGCCCGCGCTCGAACGCCTCGAGCAGCAGGACGGAGGCGCCGGCCTCCGCGAGCGAGCGGGCGGCGGCCGCGCCGACGATGCCGGCTCCGATCACGATGCAGTCCACGGTCATCCCGCCACGGTAGCGAACCCGGGTGGGCTCACGCGGGCGCGAGCAGCGCGGCGACCACCAGCAGCATCGGCACGGCGAACAGGGTGGTGAGCAGCACGACGTCGCGCGCGACCGGCATCCCGCGCTCGTACCGGGCGGCGAAGTTGAAGACGTTCTGGGCGGTCGGCAGCGCGGCGAGCGCGACGGCCGCGAACAGCGCGTGCCCGTCCAGCCCGAACGCGAAGCGGGCCAGCAGGTAGGCGACCACCGGCATCAGCACCGCCTTCAGCGCGACCGCGGTCACGATCTCGACCCGGCCGTGCCCCGCCTGCAGCGGTCGTGAGCCGTGCAGCGACATCCCGAACGCCATCAGCACGAGCGGCACCGCCGCCCCGCCGAGCAGCTCGAACGGCTGGAAGAGCGCGTCCGGCACCGGCCAGCCCGTCGCATCCACGACGATGCCGAGCACGGACGCGATGATCATCGGGTTGCGGACCGGCTGGGTCACAATCGACCGGATGGAGGCGCTGCCGCGGCTCGTCACGTCCAGCACCGTGAGCGCGATCGGCGCGAACACGATCAGCTGCAGCAGCAGCACCGGCGCGACATAGGACGCGCTGCCGAGCACGTACACGGCCACCGGCAGGCCGATGTTGTTGGCGTTCACGTAGCCAGAGCCGAGCATCCCGATCGTGGTCTCCGGCGCCGGCCGGCGGAAGAACAGTCGCGACAGCGCGAGGTACGCGCCGCCCGCCACAACCGCGGCGACGGCGGCGACCGCGAGCTGCGTCGAGAAGACGACCTTCAGGTCGGCGTGCGCGAGGGTGACGAACAGCAGCGCGGGATTCGTGACGAAGAACGCGATCCGGTTGAGCACGAACGGCGCGGTCGGGCCGCCCACGCCGAACCGCCCGGCGAGGTAGCCGACGAGGATGACGAAGGCGATGATCCCGAACCCGGTCAGCACTCCGCCCATCGCTTCAGCCTAGGGCCGGCGGAGCCTCGCCCGTCGCGAAGCGGCGCACCACCCGCTGCTCGGCGAAGCCGAGCCTGCGGTAGATCCCGGCGCCGTCGGGGGACGCGGTGAGCACGGCGATCGACGCCCCGGCGTCGCGCCCCGCGGCCAGCACGGCGGAGGTGAGGGCGGTGCCGATCCCCCGGCCGCGGTGCGCGGCGGAGGTGACCACGTGCTCGACCGACACGGCGTCCCCCGCGGTCACGGCGGCGGCGCAGCCGACGGCGCCGTCCGCCGTCTCCGCCAGCAGGTAGCGCGCGGTCGGCGCGGCGGCGAGTGCGGCCACGACCGTGGGCTCCGGTGCGGCGCCGAGCCACACGGCCGCCCAGGCGCGCAGGTCCTTCTGCGAGGTCGCGCGCCGGATCCGGAGGCCGGCGGGAGCGCCGGGACGGCCGGCGTCCGCGAGCGGCAGCGTCATCAGCGGCTCCTCCTCCACGAACCCGAGGCCGAGCGCGAGCAGCTCGCTCTCGATGTCGAAGCGCTCGTCCCCCGGCCAGGAGTGCCAGAGCGCGGGCAGCCCGGCGACCGCTCCCGCCGCCTCGGCGATCCGGCCCGGCTCCGCCAGCAGCACGCCGTTCAGCTCGTCGACCGGCGCACCGGTGGCGAACCAGGCGATGCCGTCGTCCGATCCGAGACGGGAGGCGCGGACGAGGTGGGTGCGGACGAACAGCTCGCGCGCGTCCCCGCGGCTCACTGCGGAAGGGCCAGCGACCGGACCAGGTCCTCGACGCGGCCGCGGATCTCGTCGCGGATGCCGCGGACGGTCTCGAGGTCCGCTCCGGCCGGGTCCTGCAGCTCCCAGTCCTCGTAGCGCTTGCCGGGGAAGATCGGGCACGCGTCCCCGCAGCCCATCGTGATGACCACGTCGGACGCGCGCACCTGCTCGGTCTCCAGGATGGACGGCACCTGCGCCGAGATGTCGATGCCCTCCTCCGCCATCGCCGCGACGGCGACCGGGTTGAGGGCGGAGCCCGGCTCGGAGCCGCCGGAGAGCACGCGCACCCGCTCGCCGGCGATGCTCCGCAGGTACCCGGCGGCCATTTGCGAGCGGCCGGCGTTGTGGACGCAGACGAAGAGGACGGTGGGAACGGACATCACGGGCTCCAGGGCGGGACGGGACGGACGGGGACGGACGGGGACGGGACCGACGGGACGGGAGGGCGGCGAGGCCGGAGGCGGGCCGCCGCCCGGACGGACGACGGCCCCGGTGCTCAGCAGCAGTCGGGCGGGCACGACCCGTCCGGCAGCGGCTGGCACTGTGCGCTGTCGCAGCATCCAGTCATATCCAACCTCCTTCATCGACGGTTGTCGATACGAGCGTCAGCCTCCCGTTAAACATTGACGGTTGTCAATATATAGATCAGAATCGCTGCATGGCCTCTCCCCAGCTGCTGCCGCTGCGCGACCTGCAGGCGTGCTGCGCCCCCATCACGCGTGACGTGATCGGCGAGACGAACGCAGCCTCGCTCGCGCACACCCTCAAGGCGCTCGCCGACCCGGCCCGGCTGCGGCTGCTGTCGATGATCGCCGCGCACGAGGACGGCGAGGCCTGCGTCTGCGACCTCACCGAGCCGCTCGGCCTGTCCCAGCCGACCGTCTCGCATCACCTGCGCGTGCTCACCGAGGCGGGCTTCCTCACCCGGTCCAAGCGGGGCACCTGGGCCTACTACCGCATCGCCCCCGGCGCGCTGGACGCGGTGACCTCGTTCTTCTCGGCGGTCTGACCCCCGCGCGCACGCGTACGATTGCGCGGTGCAGCAGACCCGCAAGCTCCCCGTCCTCGTCCTCGCCGGCATGGTCGTCGGCTCGATGGTCGGAGCCGGTGTGTTCTCGCTGCCCGGCACGTTCGCCGGCGCGACGGGTGTCGTCGGGGCCGTGGTGGCCTGGACGCTGGCGGGTGCGGGGATGCTCGCCCTGGTCTTCGTGTTCCAGCGGCTGGCCGTTCGCCGGCCGGAGCTCGACTCCGGGATCTACGCGTACGCCAAGGCCGGCTTCGGCGACTACGTCGGCTTCTTCTCCGCGTTCGGCTACTGGGCGAGCGGCTGCGCGGGGAACGTCACCTACCTCGTGCTGATCGGGTCGACGCTCGGTGCGCTGTTCCCCGCCTTCGGCGCCGGGAACACCGTCGTCGCCGTCGGCGTCTCCAGCGTCCTGGTCTGGGGCTTCCACATGCTCATCCGGCGCGGGGTTCCGCAGGCGGCCTTCATCAACACGATCGTGACCGTCGCCAAGGTGCTGCCGCTGCTCGTGTTCCTGGTGGTCGTGGTCACCGTCGGCTTCTCGTGGGACACCTTCGCCGGCAACCTCTGGGGAGGCGGCGCGCCCGACCTCGGCTCGCTGGGCGGCCAGATCCAGCAGACGCTGCTGCTGACCGTGTTCGTGTTCCTCGGGGTCGAGGGGGCGTCCGTGTACTCGCGCTACGCGCGGTCCCGCCGGGACGTCGGCCGCGCCACCCTGCTGGGCTTCCTCAGCGTGCTGTGCCTGTTCGCGCTCATCACCGTGCTCTCCTACGGCGTCGCCCCGCGCGCGGAGATCGGCGCGATGCGGGAGCCGTCGGTCGCGAGCGTGCTCGCCGCGGTGACCGGGCCGTGGGGGTACGCGTTCATCAGCGTCGGGCTGGTGGTCTCCGTGCTCGGCGCGTACCTGTCCTGGACGCTGATGGCGTCCGAGGTGCTGTTCACCGCGGCGCGCAACGAGGACGCGCCGCGGTTCCTGGCGCGGACGACCGCGGGCGGCGTGCCCGCGTCGTCCATCCTGCTGACCAGCCTGCTCGTCCAGGCGCTGCTGATCGTGACGCTGTTCGCGACCGACGCCTTCCGGTTCGCGGTGAGCCTGTGCAGCTCGCTCGCACTCATCCCGTACGTGCTGACCGCCGGATACGCGCTCAAGCTGGAGACGGCGGCGGGCGACGACCCCGGCGGCCGGAGCGGGCGCGGGCTCACCGCGGCGGTCGTCGCCACCGTCTACACGCTGTTCCTCGTCGTGGCCGCCGGCCCCCAATACCTGCTGATGACGTTCATCATCTACGCGCCGGGCACGCTGCTCTTCGCGCGCGCCAGGCGGGAGCGCGGGCTGCGCGTCTTCCGGCCGCTGGAGGCGGCGCTGTGCGTGCTCGCGGTGCTGCTGGCGGTCGCCGCGGTGGTCGCGCTCGCCACCGGCGCCGTCCGGATCTGAGCGCGCCCGCTCAGCCGATCACCCTCGCCCGGCCGGCGAGCAGGCCGAAGCAGATCAGGACGAGCTGGATGCCGGCGAGGACGAGCAGCGGCGGCGTCCACGACCCGGTCGCGTCGTGCAGCGCTCCGACCGCGATCGGCCCGGCGGCCGCGACCAGGTAGCCGACCGACTGCGCCATCCCGGAGAGCGCCGCCGCCTGGGCGTGGTGGGTGGTCCGCAGCCCGAAGAAGGACAGCGCGAGCACGATGCTGGCGCCGCCGGCGACCCCGGCGATGCTGTCCCACACGCCCGAGAGGGCGGGCGCGAGCAGCACGCCGAGAACCGCGACCACGATCAGGGACGGCGCGAGCACCGCGAGCAGACGCTGGTCGCGGAACCGCGGGATGAGGAACGAGCACGCGATGCTGCCCACGATGCCGAAGCCGTTGAGGAAGAGCTGGTGCAGACCCGCGGCCTCCCGGCTGATGCCGGAGGCGGTCTCGATCGACGGCAGCCACGTGATGAAGACGTAGAACCCCACCGACTGCAGCCCCATAAACGCGGTCACCTGCCAGCCGAGCGCCGAGCGCCATGGGGAGCGCAGCGACTGCGCGGCGACCGCGCCGGTGTCCAGCGTGACGTCGTCCTGGCTCTCCGGCACGACGGTGCGGCGGCGCAGCTGCGGCGCGAGCACCGCGAGGGCGACGAGCGCGAGCACGGCCCACATCCCGAGCGGGAGCCGCCAGCCGACCGCCGACAGCCCGGCGACGGGGACCGCGACGCCGGCGGCGAGCGCCGCGAACACCGACTGCACCACCGAGTAGGCGCCGGTCATCTGGCCGATCCGCGTCGGGAAGTCGCGCTTGACCAGGGCGGGCAGGATGACGTTGAGCACGGCGATCGCGACGCCGATCAGCGCCGTCCCCGCCCAGAGCGCGGCGAGCGCGGGCAGCGAGCGCAGCACCAGGCCGGCCGCGAGGACGACGAGTGCGAGCGCGAGCGAGCGCTCCAGCCCGAGCGCCCTCGCCAGGCGCGGCGCGAACGGCGACACCACGGCGAACGCGAGCAGCGGCAGGCTCACCAGCGCGGACGCCTCGACGGAGGTCAGCCCGAGGTCGGCCCGGATCTGGTCGAGCACCGGGCCGACGGTGGTGAGCCCGGCCCGCAGGTTCCCCGCGACCAGCAGCAGCCCGGCGACGACGAGGATCGGGCTCAGAACGGGTACGGCCGAGCGGGTGCGCTCTCCGACGCTCATCGGTCGCCCTCCCGCGCCGCGGTGGCGACGCCGAGGCGGTCGTTGATGAGGCGCACCATGCGCTCGGCGGCGGAGACGGCCGCGTCCGGGTCTCCCGCGGCGACGGCCTCCACGATCGGGCCGTGCGCCTCGTCGATGTCCGTGGCCGCGGGCTCCCCGCCCTCGCCGGTCTCGACGTGGTCGCGCAGCGCCTCCAGCGCCCGCTCGTTGCCGCCGACGCCGCGGTACAGCTCCGCGAGCAGCGCGTTACCGGAGGCGTCGAGCAGCGCCTGGTGGAAGGCGACGTCCGCGTCGTCGTAGCCCGGCCGGCCGATCAGGGCGGTGCGGGCCGCAAGGGCATGCCGCAGCCGGTCGACCTGCTCCGGCGTCCGGCGGAGCGCGGCGAGGCGCGCTCCCTCCCGCTCCAGCAGCATGCGGACCTCGGCCACGTCCGCATCCCGCTCCTGGCCGAGCCGGCGCGCGAGCGTCGGTGCGACGTCGTTCGTCGCCCGGACGAACGTGCCATAGCCGGCGCGCGCCCCCAGCAGTCCGGCGTGAACGAGCGAGCGCAGCGCCTCCCGGACGCTGTTGCGGCTCACCTGGAGCTGGCGCGCGAGCTCGGTCTCGCCCGGCAGGAGCGAGCCGATGGGGAACTCGCCGGCGGCGATGCGCGTGCGCAGCTGCTCGGCGACCTGTTCGGGCAGGGTGACGGGTGGAGCGATGGGGTGCATCGCTCCACCGTATCGGCCTCGGTGGCTAAATGTCCAACATTTGGTGAGCTGGCTCAGTCGACGCTGCGCGCGACCCGGAGCAGGGCGCGGAGCACGGACGGCAGCTCCCCGTCGGGCCTCCGCACGGCGCGGAGCTCGCGGACGATGCGCAGGTCCGTGACCGGCACGCGCGCCAGGCGACCGGCGTCGACGTCGTCGCGCACCGCGAGGATGCTGAGCACCGCGGGAGCGAGCCCGGAGGCGACGGCGGTGCGGATGCCCGACGAGGTGGGCAGCTCGGCGGCCGGCAGCGCGGGCTCGAACCCGGCGTCCCGGAGCGCGCGCTCGGCGGCGAGCCGGGTGCCCGACCCGCTCTCCCTGGCGACCAGCGGTGTCGCGGCGAGTTCGGCCGCCGTGACCCCGCGGCGGCGCGCCCACGGATGACGCGGCGCGACGACGACGATCAGCTCGTCCCACGCGATCCGGCTGGTGCGCAGCCCCGGGGTCGGGCCCGGTGTCTCCACGAAGCCGAGGGGATGCACGCCGTCGGCGACCAGCCGCAGCACCGCCGCGCTGTTCACGGCCTCGACCGCCACCCGGGCGTCCGGCGTCGTCGACCGCAGCCGGGTCAGCCAGCGCGGCAGCAGGTACTCGGACACGGTGAGACTCGCGGCGACGGAGGCCGCCTCCGGAGCGCGGTCGCGCAGCGCCTCCGCCCCGTCCGCGAGCCGCCGCGCCGCCGCGACGACGTCCGCCGCCCAGCCGGCGACGACCTCGCCGCCCGCGGTGAGCCGGGAGCCGGACGGCGAACGCTCGAGCAGGACGACGCCGAGCGACTGCTCCAGCCGGCGCATCCGCGCGGACACGGCCTGCTGCGTGACGCCGAGCTGCGCGCCTGCGGCGGAGAGCGAGCCGCGCTCGGCCACCGCGCACAGCATCTCGAGCGCGACGAGGTCAGCGCCGGGCAGACGCGATCCAAGCGGAGGTTGTGACGTCACCCGCCGAGGATACCCGCGGTCTCAGCGCCGGCGCGCGCCGCTCCCGCCTCGGCTCACCCGCACCGCGACGGCGACGAGCACGATCAGCGCTCCGGCGGCGATCCCCGTGACCGCCACCGTCGGGCTCTGCAGCGTCCCGGTCAGGCGGGAGACGCCGATCCAGATCAGGCCCCACGCCGACGCGAGAGCGGGCGCGAGCCGCCCGCGGTCCCAGACGGCCAGAGCGCAGCCGACGATCCCGGCGACCGCGACCACGGCCATCCCCCACACATGCTGGCTGATGCCGAGCCCCGTGAACCCGGCGGCGACCAGCGCCGCCGCGATGTTGGCCACGGTGGCCACCATCACCCAGCCGAGGTAGAGGCCGACCGTGCCGTCGAGCAGGACGGCATCGGCCGTCGTCCCGGCCGGCTCGCGCTGCAACCGCACGAAGGTGACGATGAGGACGACGAGCAGCGCGGCGATCACAGCGACGCTCAGCGCCAGCAGCCCCGCCTGCACCGAGAGGATCCACGCGGCGTTCAGCAGCAGCGAGGCGAGCACCCAGTAGCCGATCGCCCGCTGCCGGGGCCGGGCGGCCTGCGACGGCAGCGCCTGCCAGATCGCGTAGGCGACGAGCCCGAGATAGATCACCGACCAGATCGCGAAGGCCGGACCGGCCGGGGCGACCAGCGTCGCGTCCGGACCGAGGGCACCGCCGGCGACCTTCGGGATGGGCGTGCCGCCGATGAACCCGGAACCCACCACCGCGCCGATCAGCGCGACGACGGTCCCCGCGATCACGGCGGTCTGGCGCACGCGGTCGGTCGCCGTCGGGTGGCTAACGCCCAGCGGGAGACGTCGGGTCAGCGTGCTCATGCCGTGCACGGTAGACCCGAATCCGGCTCAGGATAAGTGACGTGATCTCAGCAACGGCGCTCGGCCACGACGATGGTGGCCCCGCGCTCGTCGTCGGACTCGATGTGCGCGCTCAGCCCGGCCGCCGAGAAGAGGGCCGCGCTCACGGGTGCCTGCTCGTCCCCCGCCTCGATGAGCAGGGTTCCTCCCGGCGCGAGCCACGCGCCCGCCGCTGCCGCGACCCTGCGATGGATGTCCAGCCCGTCCTCGCCGCCGTCGAGCGCGACAGCGGGCTCGTGCAGCCGCGCTTCTGGCGGCATCATCGCGATCGCGTCCGTCGGAACGTACGGCGCGTTGACGGCGATCACCCCGAACCGCCCGCGCAGCTCCGGCGGCAGCGGATCGAAGAGGTCTCCCTCGAAGACGCGCGCGCCGGGCAGGTTCCGCCGGGCGCAGCGCACGGCCGTCGGTTCGACGTCGGCGGCGTAGACCTCCGCGCCGGGCACGCGGTCCGCCACGACCGCGCCGATCGCGCCGGCGCCGCAGCACAGGTCGAGCACCGGCATCCCGGGCGCGGCGAGCGCCGCCGCCCGCTCGGCGAGCAGCGCGGTCCGCTGCCGCGGCACGAACACACCGGGCTCGACGTGGATGCGCAGCCCGCAGAACTCCGCGAAGCCGAGCAGCGGCTCCAGCGGCTCCCCCGCCACGCGGCGCGCGACGAGCGCCTTCAGCTCGTCCGGGCTCGCTGCGGCGTCGCTGAGCAGCCGGGCCTCGTCCTCCGCGAAGACACAGCCGGCGGCGCGCAGCCGCGCCACGATCCACTCGTCCGGTTCTGCGCTCACCCGGCCATGCTAGGGACGATGCGGAGTCAATAGGGGGACGTGCGCAGCTGACGCGCGAGGTGCGCGGCGTTGGCGGCCGCGATCGCCGTGGAGCTGGCGACCGACTCCGGCGTCTCGTCGAGGTCCTTGTAGTCGACGGTCTGCATCGCCTCGCCGTTCCAGTACGTCGCCCCCTGCGCGGGGATGCTGAAGCCCACGTCGTTGAGGCTCTGGAAGACGTCCGCGATGATCGCGTGCGCGCCGTCCTCGTTGCCGACGACGCCGACGAGCGCGACCCGCCCGGTCACCACGGGACGGCCCTGGTCGTCCGTCTCGGACAGCTCGGCGTCGAGGCGCTCCAGCGCGCGCTGCGCGATGGAGGAGTGGTGCCCCATCCAGGTCGGCGTCACGAACACCAGGATGTCGGAGGCGATCACCTGCTCGCGGATGCGCGGCCACGCGTCGCCGTCGCCCTCGTCGAGCTCGACGCCCGGCTTGATGTCGAAGTCCGCCAGGCGCACCGCCGTGCCCGTCACGTCGTGCTTCGCGAGCTCGTCCAGCAGCTGCTTCGCCAGGAGCTGACTGCTCGACTCCGCCGGCGAGGGTTTGAGCGAGCAGACGAGGGCCAGCGCGGTCAGCGGACGGTTCCGATCGGTCATGGCGCGAACTCAACACGCCGGATCGCCAGGATGCAACCCCCGGGCGAAACCTTGAAAAGAGCCCGTTCTGCTCGTACAGATGTATCCATGAAGCGCATCCACTACGCGAGCGGAGCAGTGCTCACCGGCGACGCGATCGCCGAGGCACTGGTCCAATACGCGGCTGCGCTGGCGGCCAACAACGCGGCCGCCGAAGTCCACGCGCCCGTCAGACTCGAGACGGGGGAGGATGGCGAGGCCGTCATGTTGCTCGGGCCCGCCAGCCAGATCCTCGCCGAGCAGGAGCCGGGCAGCCAGACCGAGCTGACCGACACCGAGTTCGTCAGCGAATTGGAAGAGCGGATCGCGGCCCTGGGCCCGATGAAAGCGGGATTCGTCCGCAACGGGACCGAGGAGCTGGACGATCTCGACGCCGATCTGCTCTGAACGACTCACAGGGTCTTCGATACATCAGTGCACTGGCGGATCGAGCGATGCCGCGTACTATCGGGCACAGTAACGAAGACCGGGAGAGGACATGCAGGTGTTCCACGTTTACATCGACGAGCTGAGGTTCACGTTCGTCGACCGCGCCCCGGTCGAAGAACTGAAGCACAAGGTCATCGAGGCCAGCAGGAACGACGGCGACTTCGTCGCCATCACTCACTCGAGCCGGCCGCCGAGTGAGATCTTCGTGACCAGCCAGACGAAGGTCCGCATCGAGACCGCGACCATTCCACGCGAACCGTCCAACGTCGGCGTCTCCGAGGAGGACGACGACGCCTTCTGGTTCGACTTCGACTCGCTGGCCTAACCCGGCCTCGTGTCCTCGCTCTGGCTCGACACGTCGCCGGCAATCCCGGCCGACCCGTTCGAGCCGGATGGGGAGTACGACGTCGCGGTCGTCGGCGCCGGCCTCACCGGGCTGACGACCGCGCTGCTGCTGGCCCGCGCCGGCATGCGGGTCTGCGTGCTCGAGGCGCGGAGCGTCGGGGCCGTCACGACCGGCAACACCACGGGCAAGGTGAGCCTGCTGCAGGGCACCGTGCTCTCGGAGGTGCGCCGGTACTCCTCCGACCGCGTCCTGTCGGCGTACGTCGACGCGAACGCGGCCGGACGCGGCTGGCTGCTCGACTTCCTGGACACCACGGGCGTCTCCTACGACGTGCGAGGCGCCGTCACCTATGCCACCACCGAGGACGGCGCCCGCCGGCTTGACGCGGAGGAGGACGCCGCGCGCAGCGCCGGCCTCCCCGTGCATCGCGGCGGGCGTTCCGAGCTGCCGTTCCCGGTGGCCGACGTGCTCAGCCTGCCCGGTCAGGCGCAGGTGCACCCGATGCTCGTCCTCGCCGCGCTCGCCACGGAGCTGCGCTCGCACGGCGGCCGCATCGTCGAGGGCGAGCGGGTCACCGGAGTGAGCGCCGCGCACCCGGTGGTGCTCACCAGCACCTCGGGCCGGACGCGCGCGGACGCCGTGATCCTGGCGAGCGGGACTCCCATCCTGGACCGGGGCCTCTATTTCGCGAAGCTGGAGCCGGAGCGCTCCTACATCGCGGCGTTCCGGGTGCCGGGGCCGATCCCGCGCGACATGCACCTGTCGGCGGACACGCCGACCCGGTCGCTGCGCACCGCGAGCGACGCCGAGGGCGAGCTGCTGCTGGTGGGCGGCAACGGCCATCCCGCCGGCCGGGCGCCGTCGCCCGCCGAGTGCGTCGCCGACCTCACCACCTGGACGGAGGAGTGGTTCCCCGGCGCCGAGCGGGTCGGCTGGTGGGCGGCGCAGGACTACCGCTCGGTCAACCGGGTGCCGTTCGTCGGCTGGCTGCCGCGCGGCCGCGGGCGCGTCTATCTCGCGACGGGCTACGGCAAGTGGGGGATGACGAACGCCGTCGCTGCCGCGCTCAGCCTCGCCGCCGATCTGACGGGCGGGGAGCCGGAGTGGGCGCGCGTGCTGCACCACCGCGTCACCAAGCCGATCGACCTGGCGGACGGCGTGCGCGCGAACGCCGCCGTCGGCGCCGCGGCGGTGCGCGAGTGGGCGGCGGCGGAGACCGGACCCGAGCTCGGCGCCGACGCGCCCGGCGAGGGGGACGGCGTCGTCGGCCGGCGCGGACGCGCTCCGGTCGCCGTGTCGACCGTCGACGGGACGACCTGTGCGCTGAGCGCAGTCTGCACCCACCTCGGCGGGGTGGTCCGCTGGAACGACGCGGAGCTGTCCTGGGACTGCCCGCTGCACGGATCCCGGTTCGCTCCGGACGGCTCCGTGCTCGAGGGACCGGCCACGGAACCGCTGGGCCACGCACCGGACGCCTGAGCGGCGGTGCTTCACGCTCGAACGGTTGTGCAGTAGGGTCGGCGGCATGAGTAATCCTGAGGACGAGAACAAGCCCCAGCAGCCCGCCGAGGGGGGCGCTGCCGCCGGTGGTGTGCCGCCGGTCCCGCCCGCGGCACCCGTTCCGCCGGCCGAGCCGGCCGCCGACGCGCCCGTTCCCCCCTCCGCAGCGCCCGAGTCCCCGGCAGCGCCGGCCGGCTCCTTCCCGCCCGCGCCGCCTGCTCCGCCCGCTCCCGGCGCGTTCCCCGCATACGGCTCCGCGCCCGCGGCCCCTGTCGCTGCGCCCACCGCGGTCCCGAACACGGTGAACATCGCCTTCTGGCTGTACATCGCCAGCGCGGTCCTGAGCGTGGTCTCCGGCATCGTCACCGTCGTGTCCGCCGGCGCCGGCCGCCAGTCCGCACTCGACCAGCTGCAGCGCAACGGCACCGACCTCAACGGTCAGAACGCCCAGCAGGTGGTGGACGCGATCATCGGGTTCGCCGTCACCTGGTCGATCATCACGCTGATCTTCTGGGCGATCGTGTTCGTGCTGTTCGCGTTCTTCCTGCGCCGCGGCGCCAACTGGGCGCGCATCGTGCTCACCGTGCTGACCGCTCTGTCGCTGCTGAACATCATCCCCGGCTTCCCGTTCGGCCTGCTCCAGGTGCTCGCGTCGATCGTCGCGCTGGTGCTGATCTGGCTGCGGCCGTCGTCCGAGTGGTTCGCCGCGATCAAGGCGTCCAAGGCCCCGCGCGCCTAGCGCACCGGGCACCTCCCGCCCTCACCGAGAGGCCCGCGACCTGTGCGTCGCGGGCCTCTCGGCGTTTCCGCCGCACCGGTGGCGTCTCGCCGAAGGCGGCGTACCGTTCGCAGGGAACGGAAGGAGACACGATGCCGGGACGAAGCGAACCACAGCTGAAGGACCAGGAGCTGTACGAGAAGCTGCGCGACGAGGGCAACTCCAAGGAGAAGTCGGCGCGCATCTCCAACGCCGCCGCCGCGCGCGGCCGGAAGTCCGTCGGTCGCAAGGGCGGAGAGTCCGGGTCGTACGACGACTGGACGGTGCCCGAGCTGAAGAAGCGCGCGAAGGAGCTCGGCCTCAGCGGCTACTCCTCGAAGAGGAAGTCCGAGCTCGTGAAGGAGCTGCGGAACCACTGAGCCCGCCGCGTACACTCGCGGCATGGAGCTCAGCGAGGTGGCAGCAGGCCTGTACGCCGCCGACCCGGCCGACTTCGTCGCCGAGCGGTCGGCGGCTGCGGCCGCGGCGGACGACCGCGAGCTCGCCAAGCGCATCCGCGCGCTGCGCAAGCCGTCCGCCGCGGCGGCGGCCGTCAACACGCTGGTGCGGACGCGTCCCGAGCTGGTGGACGCGGTGCTCGCGGTCGGCGACCGGCTGCGCGACGCCTTCGCCGAGCGGGACAGGGACGCGATCCGCGACCTGACCCGGGAGCGGCAGCGGCTGCTGCACGAGGCGACGGGCGCGCTGGAGGCGAGCCCGGCGGTGCTGCGCGAGGTCGAGGAGACGCTGCAAGCGGCGGTGATCGACGCGTCCGCCGCGGCCGCGGTGCGCAGCGGGATGCTGGTGCGCGCGCTGGAGTCGACCGGCGTGGACACGGTGGACGCGGACGAGGCGGTCGCCGTGCCCGGCGTCGTGCTGCTGGCGGAGGGCACGGCCGAGCGCGCCCATCCCGCGCGCCCGGCGAAGCGGGACGAGCCGGAACCGGAGCCGGAGCCGCGCGAGTCCGCGGCCGAGCGTCGCGAGCGTCAGCGGCGGCTCCGCGCCGCACAGAAGGCGCTCGAGCGGGCGCGCGCGGAGGCGGACGCCCTCGACGACGAGCTGGACGAGGAGGTCGACCGCCGCGGCGACCTGGAGGCGGAGCGCGACACCCTGGAGCGGCGCCTGCGGAGGACCGTGGACGAGCTCACCGAGTCGCGAGCGGCGGAGCGGGAGCTTCGCGGGCGGATCGCCGACGCGCAGCGCGCGGTGCGGGCGGCGGAGAAGGAGCTGCAGTCCGCCGAGAGCGAGTGAGCGGACCGGTCAGCCGGGCAGGTGGCCGCCGATCTCATCCTCGGCCATGACGACCATGCCGCCCGTGCGCTGCGAGGTGTGCATCAGAGCCTCGAGCCACTGCGGGTTGATCGCCGGCGGGCGGCTGCCGTTGAACTGGAACGCCAGCGGCACCTCGCGGCTGATCCAGAGCGAAACGCGTCCCGACCCCTGCTCGACCGGGACGTCCCAGTTGAGCAGGAAGCTCTCGTGGCGGCGGAGCTTGGCGACGATCGCGAGCTTGACATGGCTCAGCACGCGGTCGTCCAGGTCGTATTCCTGACCTGCGCCGTAGACGAGTTTTCCCATGCATACATAGTGCCCTAACGGAGGCACTCGCTGTTGGCATTGTCAGGGGGATTGACACTGCGACGGTTCCACCATAAGCCTCGGCTCCGCGCCGGGCCCGAGACGCGAGGAGGGACGGGCCGTGACCGGTCCCGTCCCTCCTGCAGCTCAGCGGAGCGTCACTCGGCGAGGAACTCGAGCAGCGTCGCGGTCACCTCGTCGGCGTGCGTCCAGAGCAGGCCGTGCGGCGCGCCCTCGATCTCGACGTACTTCGCCGAGGGGAGCAGCTGTGCGAACGGACGGCCGGTCGCATCGATCGGCAGGATGTTGTCCGCGGTGCCGTGCACGATCAGGGTCGGGACGTCGATCTTCGGGATGTCCTGGCGGAAGTCGGTGTACCAGGTGTGCGGAGCGGCGGCCGCGGCGAACCAGCCGCTGCCGGCGGCGATGTTCCAGCTGTTGCGGACGGCCTCCTCGCTGATGCGGGTGCCGAGGTTCTCGTCGAGGTTGTAGAAGTCCTTGTAGAACTGCGTGAAGTACGCGTAGCGGTCGGCCTTCACGGCCTCGACGATGCCCTGGAAGAACTCGACGGGAGCCGCACCGTCCGGGTTGTCGTCGGTCTTGAGCAGGAACGGCTCGAGCGAGGCGAGGAACGCCGCCTTGGCGATGCGGTCCGAGCCGTAGTGGCCGAGGTAGCGGCCGACCTCGCCGGTGCCCATCGAGAAGCCGACGAGCACGGCGTCCCGTACGTCGAGCGTCTCGAGCACGGTGTGCAGGTCGGCGGCGAACGTGTCGTAGTCGTAGCCGGTGGTCACCTGGCTGGAGCGGCCGAACCCGCGGCGGTCATAGGTGATGACGCGGTAACCGGCGTCGAGGAGCGCAGCGGCCTGCTTCTCCCAGCTGTGGCCGTCCAGCGGGTAGCCGTGGATGAGCACGACCGGCTGGCCGCTTCCGTGGTCCTCGTAGAAGAGCTCGATGGGGGTGCTGTTCTCGGTTCCGACGGTGATGTATGCCATCGATCCGTTCCTTTCGTCTGGGTCCGGCTCGGCGAGAACGATCGTTCTCACCTCGTGCTGCCACCTTAGCGAGAACTATCGTTCTCGGTCAAGGTATATTCGGAGAATGATCGATGACGACATCAGGAATCGGGTCGTGGACGCGGCCGACGCGCTCTACTACGCACGCGGTTTCCACGCGGTCGGGATGGATGCAGTGCGCGACGCGGCGGGCGTGTCCCTGCGGAGGCTCTACGCGGCCTTCCCCTCGAAGGACGACCTGGTGCTCGCGGTGCTCGAGAAGCGGCACCGGATGTGGACGGACGGCGTGAGCGCGCGC
Organism: Leifsonia sp.; assembly: GCF_051955155.1. Taxonomy (NCBI): domain Bacteria; kingdom Bacillati; phylum Actinomycetota; class Actinomycetes; order Micrococcales; family Microbacteriaceae; genus Leifsonia; species Leifsonia sp. The sequence goes on along the minus strand of NZ_JBQCGZ010000018.1, from coordinate 16,564 downwards.
GTCGCCTCCGCCGCCGGCCCCGAGGCGAAGCTCCTGGCGATCTACGACTACCTGGCCGACTGGTTCGTGGAGGACACCTTCCGCGGCTGCGGCTTCATCAACGCGTTCGGCGAGCTCGGCGCCGCCGATCCGCGCGTCGCGGAGGTGGCCAGGGCGCACAAGGAGTCGTTCCAGCGCTTCGTGGCCGAGCTCGCCGCCGAGGCGGGAGCGAACCCGGCGCTCGCCCCGCAGCTGGCCATCCTCGCCGAGGGCGCTCAGACCACCGCGGCGATCGCGGGCACGCCGGACGCGGCCGCCGACGCCCGCGCCGCCGCCCACGTTCTCATCTCCGCCGCCCTCCCCCACTGACCCGCGCCCCACCGCCAGCCCCCGGTCCGCCGAGCACAGGGAAAACGTCGCTATTCCGGCCGATTCGCGACGCTTTTCCTGTGCTCGCGAGCCTGGTGGGCGAGGCGCGGGAGGCGGGCGAGGAGAAGCACGAGGGCGAGGGCGGCGTAGGAGGCGGAGACGAGCCAGCGGGCCTCGGTGGAGGGGAAGACGAACGTCGCGGCGAACAACGCGAACAGCACGGTCGCCCAGCGCCAGTCGAAGCGCAGGCTGAGCAGCATCGCGACGCCGAGCAGCGTCTGGGCGGCGGTGAGCACGAACTCCTCGGTCTGGCGTCCGTCCAGCGGGAGCGCCCAGCCCCCGCCGCCGACCGCGTGCGCGATCGGCAGGGTGCCGACCAGCGCCGTCCACTGGTTCACCTTGCTGGCCAGCAGGATGCCGAGGCCGGTCGCGGCACGCCCGCGGACCACGAAGAGCACGGCGATCACGAACTCCGGCGCCTCCGACGCCAGCGGCGCCAGCCACTGCACGAGCAGGAAGTCGTCGATCCCGAGCACCCGTCCGCCCGAGACCAGGCTGTGCGCGAACGGCTCGGCGAGCAGCAGGATGACCACCGCCGACAGCACGAAGATCGCGACCACCACGGTGCGGCGCGCCGCCACCGGCAGCCGGCCGAGGTCCCGGGCGACGCCGACCAGCTCGGGCTCCTCGCTCTCGGTGCGCGCGACCCGCACCAGGTACCAGACGAACAGCGCGAGCAGCACAACCCCGAGCAGCACGTGGATCCGGCCCGTGAGCGCGATGACCAGGGTGAGGGCGGAGGCGATCGCCAGGAGTCCCAGCTCCACCCGGTTGTCACGCGGCAGCGCGATCGCGAACGGCCGGGTCACCACGTCCGGGTCGGTGGGACGCCGCCGTGCGCGACGCCCCCGGAAGACGAGGAAGGCGACGAGCAGCAGGAACGGCCAGCCGAACCCGAGCAGCAGCCGGTTGGATCCCGTCATGTTCGCCGCCGCGTACGGCGCCTGGGAGGGATCGGACCCGGCGGAGAAGGCGAAGTAGAGGTCGATGGCGTACTCGGGCAGGATCGCGATGATCGCGAGCAGCCCGACCGCGAGACCGCCCGAGATGTCGAGCTCCGCGGCCTCGCCCGCCCACGCGAGCGCGAACGCCGCGGCGACGATCGCCAGGCCGAAGCACAGGATGCCCACCGCCGGGGCGAGGTCGACGCCGCTCAGCCGCCAGGCGACGCCCTGCGCGGCGATCGCCGCGACGATGCCGAGCGGCAGCAGGAGGCGCAGCCAGGGGCTGCGGCGTCCGCGGCCGGACGCGGCGGGGGTGGGGCGGCTGCGGGGCGCGGCGGCGCGGTCGGTCATCGTGCGGTCCTCTCGGTGGCACGGCGACCGGGCGCGAGGGAAGGCCGGCCGCCGTGAACGGGCGGCCGAAGGTCTCGCTCGCCCGCGCAGAACCGCGGGTGGCACGCCGGGCCGGGCGTCGTGGCCGGCCAGTGTGTCGACGTGCCGCTGTGCAGGCACGTCACCCCGGCGCTTCGGGCGCCCGGGATGGAAGACGTGCCGCGGTGGGAGCTACTCCCCTTCGACCCCTCCACCCTGACAGAGAACGCGACTGCGACCCCCGCCGCGCGAGCGGATTGCCAGCGTTTCGCGCCGCCTAACTCCGCGCGAAGCCCGCCCGCATCCCCGCGTCAGGCTCGCCGTCGAGGACCGGGATCAGGCCGGGACGCGGGTGCGCGTGGCCTGCAGCCAGACGGACTGCAGCGCCTCCACCTCGTCCGGCGTCAGCTCGGCGCGGTAGGCCTCCGCGAGTCCCGCCCAGCGCACCGCGGACTGCGCCACCTGGCGCATCCCGACGTAGCCGACAGCACGCGCCGACTCCAGGAACGCGGCGTCGATCGCGGCCACCCGGTCGTGCTCCGCGTCCAGCCGCGACACCTTCACGCGCGCCGCCTTCTCCAGCGTGCGACGCCCGCCGCGCTGCGCGGCGAGCTGTAGCTCGACGATCCGGGCGATGTCGTCGGCGGTCAACGTCGAGACCCGGCGCAGGAACGCTCGCATGGCATCCTCCTTCTTCCAGCTGCACAGAGCGAATCTGAGACATTATCGGCCTTTCGTGAGAAAGTCCTCAGAAACGCCGGAACGGGACCTAGCCGTTCAGGAAGCGGAGCAGGTAGGGCGCGAGCGCGCGCACGGGCTCCGTGTCCCCACCGGCGGCGAGCAGCTCGCCGAGGTAGTCGCCGTGGCTGCCGGGAACGATCAGCAGCCGCGCGTCCGGAAGCAGCGCGGCCAGCTCGACGAAATGCTGCACGCGGATCACGTCGCGGTCGGCGCCGACGACGAGCGTCGGCGCGGCGATCCCGGCGACCAGCTCGTCGGGGAAGTCCTCGAAGCCGAGCATGAGCTGCTGGTCGAGCTCGAACATGCGGCGGGCGTGCTCCGGGTCGTGGCTCACCGCGAGGTCGGCCTCGATGAAGACGGCCGGCATGTCCTCGAAGCGGCCGGCGGCGAGGCCCTCCCAGAACCCGTCGACCATGCCGTCCCGACGGAACGGCGTGGAGGCGAGCACGAGGCGCCGGACCCGCTCGGGGTGCCGCGCGGCCAGCTGCAGCGCCACCTGGCCGCCGTTGCTGAAGCCGAGCACGTCGACGGCGGGAAGGGCGAGCTCGGCGAGCACCGCATCCACGTCGTCCGCCGATGCGACGAACGACGGCTCGCGGTCGCCCGCGGGCGTGCGTCCGTGGCCCTGCAGCTCCACCGCGAGCACGGAACGCGACGGCACGAGCAGCGGGATCAGGGCGCCCCAGTTCGACGGGATGGTCGAGCCGCCGCCGTGGATGAGGAGCAGCGGCGGGTGGGGCGAGTCCTCGTCGCCGTGCCATTCGCGGTGCAGCCGGATGCGCGTCACGGACCCGAAGCTACACCGCGGGCCGCTCTCCAGAAAGAGTGTTGACAGCACGAGTACTTGATCTGTTACAGTACTCGACATGGCAGTGAACTCGAACGACGGCACGGCCGGCGACCAGGCCTCCAACGCCTTCGCCGCGGACCTGCTGCGCGGACACACCGACACGATCGTGCTCGGCGTGCTGCGGTCCGGCGACAGCTACGGCTACGAGATCCACAAGGCGATCCGGGATGCCGCGGGCGGCCAGTACGAGATCAAGGAGGCGACGCTCTACGCGAGCTTCCGCCGCCTCACCAAGGACGGGCTCATCGAGCCGTACTGGGGGGACGAGACGCAGGGCGGCCGGCGCAAGTACTACCGGATCACCGACGCGGGCCGCGCGGTGTTCCGCCGCAACGTCGAGGACTGGATCGCCACCCAGCAGATCATCAACACGCTTCTGAACCTGAAGGGGGGTCGCGCATGAGCGACCAGCACAACGCGGAGCTCGACGCGCGCCTCGACGAGGCGTTCCGGAGCCTGCCGGACACCGAGGACCTGCGCGACCTGCGCGACGAGCTGCGGGCGGGCCTCGCCGCCCGCGTCGCCGAGCTCGAGGCCGAGGGCTCCGGCCCCGCCGCCGCGATCGCCACGGCGTTCGCCGAGCTGGGCGACGTGCGCGAGATCGCGGTGGAGGTCGTCGGACCGGCGGCGCTGCGCGGCAGCGACGCCTCCGCCGAGCCTTCCCGCACAGCGCAGGGAGCGCGGGCCGCCGAGCTCAGCGCGCGGCACCGCGTGCGCCCGAAGCCCGCGTTCGTGGTGCGGACCGTCCTGCTCGGGATCGTCGCCGCCGCGGGCGCCGCGCTGACGGTGCTGACCGTCCTCGGCGTGCTGGCGACTCCGCTCTGGCTCACGATCCTGATCGCCGTCCTCCTCGTGGCCGTCCCGCTCGGGGTGATCGCCGGGGACGCCGTGCACCAGGAGACGACGGCGCACTACCCGGTGCCCGCCGGCCGGGCCGCCGGCTACGGAGCCTCCACGTTCCTCGGCTTCGCCGCGCTCGGGCTCGGCGCCGCCTCCCTCACCGACCTGTCCCAGATCTGGCTGGTCATCGTCGGGGCCCCACTGCTGCTCGCGGCGATCGGCTGGCTGAGCTACCTCGCCGCGACGCAGACGAACCGCACCAAGCCGTGGCTGCGCGACCTCCAGTCGCACTACCAGGGCGCCGACCGGTTCAGCCAGGACGAAGCCGCCGCCGCGCGCTTCGGCATCTACACGGTGGTGATCGTCGTGGTCGCCATCGCCGCCTTCATCGTGCTCAGCTTCACGGTCGGGTTCGCCTGGTCGTGGCTGGCGCTGGTCGCCGGGTTCGTCGTGTTCTTCGTCGTCCTGGCGCGCATGCTGTTCCCCTCCGGATCCAGCGAATCGAACGACACCCACACGAACGGAGCGAACCGTGACTGACCTCGCCTCCCTCCCGCCCGCCGTCGACGTCTCCGGGCTCACGAAGACCTACCGCGGCCCGCACCGGGCCCCGGTCCACGCCCTGCGCGGCCTCACCTTCCACGTCCCGGCCGGAATCGTCTTCGGGATGCTCGGCCCCAACGGCGCCGGCAAGTCCACCACCACCAAGATCCTCACCACGCTGAGCCGGCCGAGCGGCGGCAGCGCGCGCATCGACGGGATCGACGTCGTCGCGAAGCCGGCCGAGGTGCGGCGGCACATCGGCTACGTCTCGCAGGGCGCGAGCACCGACCCGCTGCTGACCGGCGCCGAGAACCTGACGCTCGCCGGCCGGCTGCGCGGGATGAACGCCCTCGACGCGCGCCGCCGCGCCTCCGCCCTGCTCGCCGAGTTCGGCCTCGGCGACGCCGCCGACCGCCCCGTCGGCCGGTTCTCCGGCGGGATGCGGCGACGGCTCGACGTCGCCGCCGCCCTGGTGCACGCTCCGCGCGTGCTGTTCCTCGACGAGCCGACGACCGGGCTGGACCCGGAGGCGCGCGCCGCGATGTGGTCGGAGATCCGCCGGCTGTCGGCGGAGCGCGCGATCACGGTCATCCTCACCACGCACTACCTGGAGGAGGCCGACCGCCTGGCCGACGACATCATGATCATCGACGACGGCACCCGCGTCGTCGGCGGCAGCCCGGACGCACTCAAGGCGTCGCTGAACGGCGACACCCTGCGGGTCGCGCTCGTCGAGCCGGACGTGGAGCGCGTGCGCCGCGCCGTCGCGGCCGTGCCCGGCCTCCGCGACGTCGTCGTGGAGGCGGACGGCCCGAGCGGCCAGCTCGTCGCCCGCACCGACGACGCCTCCGCCGCGGTCGCTCCCGCGATCGCCGCCCTCGACGCCGCCGGGGTCCCGTTCGGGGCGGTCTCCGCCGCCCGGCCGAGCCTCGACGACGTCTACCTGCACTACGCCGGCCGGTCCTTCGAGCGCGCGGACGCGTCCCCGGCCCCGGCCGCCTCAGCGAACGGAGAAGCAGCATGACCACCACGACCGCCGCCGTCGCACTCGGCGCCCCCGCCCGCGCGGGCTGGTTCACCCAGGCCGCCCAGATCACCGGACGCTGGCTCACCAACACCCGCAGACAGGTCTGGGGCGCCGCGTTCTCCCTCGTCCAGCCCGTCGTCTGGATCCTGCTGTTCGGCCAGGTGTTCTCGTCGCTGTCGAAGCTGCCCGGCTTCGGCGATGCCGGCTACGTGACCTTCCTGGTGCCGGGCGTGCTGATGATGACCGTGCTCTACAGCGGGGCCTGGGCGGGCACCGGCTACATCGACGACATGAAGTCCGGGGTAATGGATCAGCTGCTCACGGCGCCGATCGCCCGCACCGCCATCGTCACCGGCCAGCTCGTCCAGCAGCTCGTGATCTGCCTCGCGCAGTCCATCGTGGTGCTCGGCATCGGCTGGCTGGGCGGCGCGTCCTATCCCGGAGGCGTCGGCGGCATGGCGGTCGCGCTGGGGGTCGCGTTGCTGCTCGGCATGATCTTCTGCTCGCTCTCGACCGCGGCCGCCCTCACCGCCAGGAACCAGGTGGCGCTGATCGGCATCTCGCAGATCGTGGTGCTTCCGGTCACGTTCCTGTCGTCCACGATGATGCCCACCTCGCTGCAGCCGGAGTGGGTGCAGACGGTCTCCACGTACAACCCGATGACGTGGGCGGTGGATCTGGCCCGCGACGCGCTCGCCGGCACCGGCGACCCGTCCTGGGGCTGGCACGTCGGCGGCCTGGTCGTGCTGGCGGCCCTCGCCTTCGTCTGGTCGGTGCGCGCGCTGCGCGGCTACCAGCGCTCGCTCTGAGCCTGGGCCACTTCGCGCCGCACGGGACTCTGGAGTCGCCGACCTCCCGACTTCTGCTGCCAATCGCGCAAAAGACCTGCGCCGCCCGGTGAGAAGTGGTTAGGCTGGAGACGTTCGCGCGCAACGTATCCAGGCAAGGAGGCCTTCACAGGCATGTCCCATCCACTCGCTGTCGCCGCGCTCGGTTTCTGGCATGTGCACGCGGGCGACTACGCGCGCGCGGCCCAGAACCATCCCGACACCACCCTCGTCGCCGTCTGGGACGACGACCACGAACGCGGCCGCGAGGCCGCGGAGCAGTTCGGCGTCGAGTTCGTCGCCGACCTCGACGAACTGCTCGCCCGCCCCGGCCTCGACGCCGTGACCATCACGACCGCCACCGACCAGCACCGGGACGTGATGCTGCGGGCGATCGGCGCCGGCAAGCACGTCTTCACCGAGAAGGTGCTGGCGCCGACCGTCGCTGAGGCGGAGGAGATCGTGGCGGCGGCGGACGCAGCAGGCGTCGCGCTCGTCGTCTCGCTGCCGCGCCTCTACGACGCCTATACCGTCGCCATCGAGCGCCTCCTGGACGGGGGGACGATCGGCGAGCTCACCTACAGCCGGGTGCGGCTCGCGCACGACGGCTGGGTCGCCGGCTGGCTGCCCGACCGCTTCGGCGATCCGAAGGCGGCGATCGGCGGCGCGCTGACCGACCTCGGCTGCCACCCCGCCTACCTCACCCGGCTCTTCCACCGCGCCGAGCCGCTCGCCGTCACCGCCGTCTACGGCAGCGTGACCGGACGCGAGGTGGAGGACAACGCCGTCGTGACGGCCGCGTTCCCGGGAGGGGCGATCGGCGTGTTCGAGGCCAGCGTCGTGCAGGGTCCCGGCGACTTCTCCATCGAGCTGCGCGGCACGACGGGCTCCGCGACGTTCGGCGCCGGCGGCACCGGCCTGCTCGTGGACACGGGCGACGGCTGGCGGGAGGTCCCGCTCCCGGACGCCGAGCCGGGCGCGTTCGCGCAGTGGGTGCAGCACATCCACGACGGCTCCCGGGCGGACGCCAACCTCGACCACGCCGTGGCACTCACGCGCAGCGTCGTCGCCGCCAACGAGGCGGCCGCCACCGGCCGCGCCGTGACGCTGGACGCCGTTCCCGCGTCGCTCTGAGCGCCTTCCCCTTCTTCTCTTCTTCGCGTTCGCACGCAGACCTTTGGAGTACCACCATGACCACCCAGAAGACCGTCCGCATCGGCCTCATCGGCGCCGGCGGCATCGCCGGAGCCCACGTCGAGGGCTACCTGCGGAACCCCGAGACCATCACGTTCGCGGCCGTCGCCGACCCCGTGCGGGAGGCCGCGGAGCGCCGCGCCGCCGACACGGGCGCCGCGATCTACGCGGACTACACCGTGATGCTGGCGGAGGCGGACATCGACGCCGTCGACATCTGCCTGCCGCACCACCTGCACAAGGACGCCATCGTCGCCGCCGCGCGCGCCGGCAAGCACATCCTGTGCGAGAAGCCGCTCTGCCTCACACCGGAGGAGGCCGCCGAGGTCGCCGCGGCCGTGGAGGAGGCGGGCGTCACCCTGATGTGCGCCCACAACCAGCTGTTCCTCCCGGCCGTCGCCAAGGCCAAGGAGCTCATCGAGTCCGGCGCGATCGGCCGCGTGTACGAGGTGCGCACGACCGACTCGTTCTACAACGACTTCGACCCGTCGAACATGGGCTGGCGCGCCCACGCCTCCACCTCGGGCGGCGGCGAGCTGATCGACACCGGCTACCACCCCACCTACCTGCTGCTGCACCTGGCGGGCGGGGCGCCGGTGGATGTGACCGCGATGCTCGCGACGCACCGCCTCTCGTTCATGGAGGGCGAGGACTCGGCGACCGTGCTCGTGCGCTTCGACAACGGCGTGATCGGCACCGTCGTGACCAGCTGGGCCTACCAGCCGGCCGACGGCACCGAGAAGTTCTCCGCAGTGGGCGAGCTCGGCAGCCTGACCAGCGACGGGACGACGCTCAGCTACCGCAGGCGCGGCGACGAGCAGCCGACGGTGCTCGAGCTGGAGCCGGTGCACCAGTTCGGCGAGGAGCTCGGCCACTTCGCGCGCAGCATCCTCGACGGGACGCGCCCGCTGCACACGCACACCGAGGGCATCGAGGTGCTCGGCATCATCCTGGGCGCGTACGAGTCGGCGCGCACCCGCACCATCGCGACCATCCCCGCCCTCACCAGCACCCGCTGACCGCGCCCGAGTACGCAGAACCTCGGCCCGAAACCGCCGAGTACGCAGATTCTCTGCGTACTCGGCGGTTGTAGGGTCGGGGCGTGGATGGGTTTCCGGGGCTGGTGGAGGTGCCGGGGCGTCCGGGTCTGGTGCTGCGGCGGCTGGAGGAGGACGACTGGCCGATCGAGCTCGCGCTCGCCCGCACCGCCGACGTGCCGACGTGGACGATGTACCCGGCCGACCTGGACGAGGACGGCGCCCGGCTGCGCGCGACGCGCAACGTGCGCGCCGCCGACGCCGGCCACGGCATCCGTTACGTCGTCGAGCAGGACGACGAAGCGCTCGGCACCGCGGGCTTCGGCCGCTCGGCCGAGGGCTTCGAGCTGTTCTACGCGCTGTTGCCCGAGGGCCGCGGGCGCGGGCTGATCACCGCCGCGGTGGAGGCGATGGCCGCCTGGCTGCGCGCTCAGGGCGAGCCGCTGGTGCGGCTCAGCACCCTCGACGGCAACGCCGCGAGCGAGGCCGTCGCCGAGCGCGCCGGCTTCCGGCGCGAGCGCACCGGGACGCACGTCGACGGTCGCCCGCTGACCGTGTGGCTGCTGCCTCTCGGCGCACACGAGTGATCCTGAGTAATCCTCACTCCCCTACCTAAATTGCATGTAAAGAGTTACAGTTCGGTATGAGCACTCCACAGACGGGGCGCCAGACCGGCGGGCCGGAACATCCACGACACGACGATTTCGTCGCGGTCCCCTACCTGAGGCAGGGACAGCTCATCTCGCTCATCCGCTGGTCGCAGCTGAACGGGGAGTGGAAGTACACCACGATGCTGGCCGAGTACCTGCATCGCGACGAGGACAGCTGGTATCTGGTGATCAACGGCCATCGCGCCAAGCTCAGCCGCAGCGAGTGGGCCATCTTCAACTGAGCGCCGCCGCCGCGGGCGTACTGTCTGGGATGTGAACGGACAGGACGAACGACGGGCGCGCGACGTCTCGCCCGAGCACCGCTGGCCCGCCATGATCGGCACGCTCGTCGCCCTCGCCGCCTACGCGCTGCTGCCGAGCGTCATCCCAGCGATAGCGCGCTACAGCGTCGTTGGCGTCTGCGTGCTGATGCTCGTGGCGCTCGTGGCGTACAACCCGCACCGGTTCACGCGCGAGTCGCGCTGGTCGCGACGGGCCGAGATCGCGGTCGCCGTGCTCATCCTGGTGGCCAACCAGATCGCGTTCGTGGAGACGGTGGTGCGCCTGCTCAACAAGCACGGCAACGGGTCAGAGATCCTCCTGGCCTCGCTGCAGGTGTGGGTCACGAACGCCATCGCGTTCGCCCTGGTGTTCTGGACGATGGACCGCGGCGGCCCGGTGGCGCGCGTCACGCTGGCACGCTCGAAGCTGCCGCTGGCCGACTTCCGGTTCCCGCAGGACGAGGACCATGACGCCGTGGACGAGGTGGCGCGCGGCTCGAGCAAGAGAATGGACTGGGTGCCGAACTACGTCGACTACTTCTACTTCTCGCTCGCCAACTCGATGGCGTTCAGCGCGACCGACACGATGCCGCTCACGCACCGGGCCAAGCTGCTGATGGCGCTGGAGGCGTTCGCGGGCTTCGTGCTGCTCGCCCTGGTGATCGCGCGCGCGGTGTCGCTGATCGGCTGAGCGCTGATCGGCTGAGCCTGGGCCGGAGCGACCGGCGGGTGTACTTCTGGGTGCATGACCGTCTCAGCCGTGCTCTTCGACGTCGATGGAACGCTCGTCGACTCCAACTACCTCCACGTCGACGCCTGGCAGCGGGCGTTCCGGGAGGTGGACTTCGACGCCGACGCCTGGCGCATCCACCGCGCGATCGGTCAGGACTCCGCGCGGCTGCTGCGCGATGTGGCCGGCGAGCGGGACGACGACTGGATGGAGCGGGCCAAGGACGCGCACGCCCGGCTGTACCGTGAGCAGGCCGGCCGGCTGCGCGCGTTCGCGTCCGCACCGGAGCTGCTGCGCGCGATCGCCGGCCGCGGCATCAACGTGGTGCTGGCGACGTCGGCCCCCGAGGACGAGCTGGCGATGCTGCGCGAGGCGATCGACGCCGACGACGCGGTGCACGCGGCGACCTCGGCGGACGACGTGGACTCCGCGAAGCCGGACCCCGGCATCCTCAACGTCGCGCTGGAGCGGGCGGGATCGCCGGCCGCCGACGCGCTGATGGTCGGCGACTCGGTGTGGGACATGGTCGCGGCGGGCCGGGCGGGCGTGCGCACTGTCGGGCTGCGCAGCGGCGGCGTCTCGGAGGGCGAGCTGCGGGAGGCGGGCGCGATCGAGGTGTTCGACGACCCCGCCGCTCTGCTCGCAGCGCTCGACCGCGTGCTCTGACGCGGTCAGCCCTCCGGCAGCCCCCGCAGCTCGCTGGTACGCTCGCCCGGGCGGTCGCCGGTGTTGACGGTGCCCTTCGGCTCGAACAGCACGGCGAGCACCTCCTCGGGCGCGCTCGGGCAGTGCTCGACGCCGCGCGGGACGACGAACACGTCGTGCGGGCCGAGTTGCACGTCCCCGTCCCGGAGCCGGATGGTGAGCCGGCCGGAGAGGACGAGGAAGAGCTCGTCGGTGTCCGGATGCGCGTGCCAGATGAAGTCGCCGTGCAGCCGGGCCACCTTCACGTCGTAGTCGTTGACGCTGGTGAGGCGGTGCGGCTGCCAGGCCTCCGGGACGAGGGCGAACGCGGCGTCGAGGTTGTGCACGTGAGCGGTCATGGGCCCAGCGTAGGCGCAGCCTCTTGCCAAGCGCGCCGGCTCGGGCGTTGGATGCAGTGCAGGACCGGTCACCGACGGAAGGGGTCAGGCATGTCCGCCAGCGAACTCGAGATGTCCAGCGTGCGGTATCCGTACCGGGAACGCATCTTCCACATCGAGAAGCGGGGCCCGGGCGACTGGGTGGTTCTCGACGAGTCCCACGCGGAGCTGGGACGACTGATCCGGGTCGCCGCCGAGGGCGAGGAGCACGAGCCCGTGTTCGGCGCCGTCCCGCCCGGCTACACCGAGACGCTGCACGAGGGATCCGACTGGCGCTTCCTGGTCGCCGCGCTGATCAACGAGGCGCTGGACGCCGAGCCGGCCGCGACGGGGAACCAGGGAGAAGCCTGACCTGACGTAGGATGCCGGGGATGAACGCGGCGCTGCGAACCACCCTCGGCTGGATCGCCGCCGTGCTGCTCAACGTCGGCGCGCTGCTGTTCGTGGTCGGCCTCATCGTGCCGCGGACGGGAGGGGCGCCGGTGCTCGTCGTCGGCATCGGCGCGCTGGTGGTCGGCGTGGTCGTGGGGGTCGGCTGGCTGGCGGGCGGGCGCGGGCGCTGACCGCATCCCGGACAGAAGACGACCCCGTCCCGGGATGACGTGGGACGGGGTCGCCGGTGCCGGACTGCATCAGTCCGGCGGCTCGGTGTTCTTCACGAGGTCGGGGTTCGACGGCTGCTGCGCCGGGTCGAAGTCGGCGGGCGGGGGCTCCGCGCTGTCCGAGCCGGAGTTGGCCGCCGTCGTGACGTCCTCCGCACCCTCCGGTGCGACGCCGGTGTCGTGCGGCGCGCTGGGCCGGTCGCCCTGCCGACCCTCCTGGGACCCCTGCTGCTCGCCCTGACCGGGCTCCTGCTCCGACGGCTCCGCCGCCTGGGCGTCGCGGTCGTCACCGGCGCCTCCCGCTCCGTCCTCGAAGCGCTCCGGCCGGTCCTCCGCCGGCACGCCCCGTCCGTCTGCGTTCGGCAGTCCGCTCGTGTCGCTCATGCCTGACTCCTTCCGTTACGGCTTGCCCTCTTCGCTGTACGCGGTGGCACTGTCGTCGTCGTCCTCGACCGGCCGGTCGGGGTCGAGTCCGGCGACGATGCCCTCCGCGAGCGAGGTGTGCTGCTCCTGCTCGACGGCACCGCCGTCATCGCCTTCGAGATCGCCCGCCAGCCCGTTGGTGGGGTCGTGGCCGGCGACCGGTTCGTCGTCACGTGTCGGATCGCTCATGGCGGCTACGAAACGCCGGGCCACGGCCATCCGCAAGGGGTTCAGCCCCGGCCTCCGCGCGCGTACGCTCACCCGAGTGCGTGCACTTCGCGGTATCCGGATCGGCGATCGCGTGAACGGGCTCGGGCGGCTCAGGCAGGCGTGAGCAAGGTCTGCTCGTCGCCGGGAACAGCACCGGAGCGCGCGCTCCAGACGCGGTGCGCCACGGCCAGGAGCGAGTCGGCGAGCCGGCCGACCACCTCGACGTCGGCGAGCAGCGGCTCGCCATAGGCGTCCCGTCCGACGATCCGGCCGCGCAGCAGCCAGGCGAACGATCCCGAACGCGGTGCGGGATCGCGGCTGAGCTGGCGGGCGATCCAGTCCACGGTGGGAAGCGTCCACCACGGCTCGGGATCCAGCGGGCGGGCGGCGTAGCCGGGAAGCTCGAGACCGGTCTCCCCGTCGATCCCGCCATCCTCGAGGTCCGCGGCGAATCCGCGCGAGAACCGGACGTGCAGGCCAGGGCCCTCCAGGATCAGGCGCTCGATGTCATCGAGCTGGTACAGCATTGGAACTCTCCTCTCGGCGGAATCGGCGCAGCGGCCGGCAGCTCGGATCCACTCCTGCGGTTCACGCTAGAGCGCAGCACTTCTCCGGCAAGGGCTTGACGTGTGCGGGGTGCGGTGCGCCGGGCGGGCCAGGGCCGCGACGGCCGGGCGGGGTGGAGGACGGGGACGCGGTCAGACCACGCGCGGGGCGGCCGTCGACCCACGGGGCCGCATCTGCGCCGCCAGCACGATGGTCTCCGCCGCAGCGCCCGGGTGCCGCACCCGCGCCAGCAGGCGATCCAGCGCGGCCTCACCCAAGGCGACGGCGTCCTGCGCAACGGCGGTGATCCCCGGGGTGACCATGCTCATCCACTCGGAGTCGTCGAGCGAGACGATGCTGATGTCCTCCGGGATGCGCAGCCCGAGATCGTTCGTCGCCCGCCAGACCCCCTCGGCGAGCGGGATGCTGGTGGCGACGATCGCCGTGGGGCGCTCGCGCCGGGCCAGGATGTCGATGGCGGCTTTCCGCGCGGCCTCGGCGTCCCATCCGGTCGCGATGACCAGCCCCGGGTCGGCGGGGATGCCGGACTCCTCGAGGGATGCGCGGTAGCCCGCGGCGCGTTCTCCGCCGGTCGTCCAGGCCCCGTCGTCGACGAACAGCGCGATCCTGCGATGACCGAGGTTGACGAGGTGATCGGTCATGCGACGCGCCACACCGGCGTTGTCGATCAGCACGGCGTCGCCCGCCGCCTCTGCGAGCGTGCGCTCCGCCTCCACCACCGGCACGCGCTGCCGGGTGAGATAGGCGGAGACCTCCCCCGAGAGCGGGGTGACGATCACGCCGGCGACCCGCGTGGCGACGAAGGCTCGCGCTGCCTCCGATTCCACCTCTGTGGAGCCCTGGTCGTCGACGAGCATCATCGTGTAGCCGGCGCGTCGCGCTCGTGCGGCGATGCCGGCGGCGAGGTCGGCATAGAACGCGTTGCGCAGATCTGAGACCAGCACGCCGATGGTGCGACTGTCCCTCGTTCGAAGGCTGCGCGCCATGGCGTGCGGAACGTAGCCGAGCGCCTCCGCCGCGCCGAGTACGCGGTCCCTGACGGCCGCCGCGACGTACCCCTCGCCGCTCAGCGCGCGCGAGGTGGTCGACGGGGAGACCCCGGCCGCCTGTGCGACGTCCCTGAGCGTGGCTCGCCGGGGGGCGCCGTCGGGGTCGTTCTCGGTCATGGCATCCCTCCCAGGAGCAGCGCCCGGCGTCTCCACCCTAATGCGCGCCGACCCGGCTACCGACGCGTTCTCCGCCACGGGCCCCCTGACGAGGGACGGCGGCGGGTGTACCGTCCACGGCACACGAAGAGCACGGGGTTCGACATGACCGTCAGCCCGATCGGTCGGGTCGGCGCGATGTGGTAACGATGCCACCTCGAGCATCCCCAGCGACCGAAAGGGTCACGATGACGATCACCGAACTCGACGGTGCGGCACGGGGAGGCCGGCGATGGCCATCCTGACCGGCGCATCCAGGTCCGGCACCGGCACGGGTGCGGACCACGGCGGCCGCGCGCGGTCGCCGAAGCGGCGCGCGTCGAAGTACAACAAGCGCGAGGCCATCGCGGGCTACCTCTTCATCAGCCCCTGGATCGTCGGCTTCCTCGTCTTCACCCTCGGCGCGATGCTGTACAGCCTCTACATCTCCTTCAGCAACTACAACCTCGCGACGAACAGCGCCTCCCCCGCCGGGTTCGACA
This sequence comes from Leifsonia sp., assembly GCF_051955155.1. NCBI lineage: Bacteria > Bacillati > Actinomycetota > Actinomycetes > Micrococcales > Microbacteriaceae > Leifsonia > Leifsonia sp. The sequence continues at coordinate 1,552 of NZ_JBQCGZ010000018.1, read as the reverse complement.
ACTACGCGCAGCTGTTCCAGGACCCGAAGGTCGCGCTCTCGCTCAGCAACACGCTTTTCTACGCGATCATGGCCGTGCCGCTGGAGATCGTCTTCGCGCTGCTGCTCGCCCTGCTGCTGAACTGGGTCGGCCGCGCCGCCGGCGCGTTCCGCACCCTCTACTACCTGCCGAAGATGACGCCGGCGGTGGCCACCGCGTCCATCTTCCTGCTGCTGCTGAACGGCAACACCGGGGCGATCAACCGGTTCCTCGCGATCTTCGGCATCCAGGGACCGCAGTGGCTGATCGACCCGAACTGGGTCAAGCCGTCCATCGTGCTGATGACGCTGTGGGGCGTCAGCGGCACGATGGTGATCTTCCTCGCGGCGCTCAAGAACGTCCCGCGGGACCTCTACGAGGTGGCCTCCCTCGATGGCGCCGGCCCGATCCGGCAGTTCTTCACCATCACGATCCCGATGATCTCCCCGGCGATCTTCTTCAACGTCGTCGTTCTCACCATCGCCGCACTGCAGGTGTTCGACCAGGCCTACCTGCTGTTCTGGCGCGACCAGACGAACGCCTCGCCGGACTCGTCGCTGTTCTACGGCGTCTACCTCTTCCAGCAGGCGTTCCGTCAGTTCAACTTCGGCTTCGCGGCGGCGATGGCCTGGCTGCTGTTCATGATCATCCTGCTGATCACGCTCGTGCAGGTGAAGGTCAGCAACCGTCTCGTCTACTACGAAGGAGACAAGTGATGTCCTCCGCGACCCAGTCCGCGCCGGCCGCGGCCGCGCTCGCCTCCGAGCTGGACGCCACCGGCGCCGGGACGACCGGCGACCGGGCGAAGGGCGACCGCTGGCACAAGCCCCGCTCGATCCTCGGCAAGACCATCCTGTGGATCGTGGCGATCGCGTTCGCGGTGCTCTTCCTGTACCCGTTCGCGTGGCTGCTCGCCGCGAGCCTCAAGCCGCGCGAGCAGGTCTTCGACAACTCGCTGTGGCCCAAGACGTTCCTGTTCTCCAACTACCTCGACGTCTGGAACCAGCTGCCGCTGCTGTCCTGGATCGGCAACAGCATCGTCATCGCCGTGCTGGCGGCCGGCTTCGTGTCGATCTCCAGCTCGATCGTCGCGTTCGGCTTCGCCTACTTCGCATTCCCCGGGCGCACCCTGCTGTTCGGGCTGGTGCTCGCCACGATGATGCTGCCGGGCGCGGTGACGATGGTGCCGCAGTACCTGATCTGGAAGAACCTCGGCCTGATCGGGACGTGGGTGCCGCTGTTCGGGATGAACCTGTTCGGCTCCGCGTTCTACATCTTCCTGCAGCGGCAGTTCTTCATGGGGCTGCCGCGCGAGCTGTTCGAGGCGGCCCGGCTCGACGGCGCGAGCTACTGGAAGCTGTTCACCCGGATCGCGATGCCGCTCAGCATCCCCTCGTTCATCATCATCTTCCTGTTCGAGTTCCAGGCCAGCTGGAACAACCTGCAGGCGGCCCTGATCTACCTGAACGCGGGAGGCGTCGAGGGCTTCACGGTTCCGCTCGGCATCTCGTACGCGATGACGACGTTCAGCCCG
>NZ_JBQCGZ010000017.1:0-5586 GCF_051955155.1 Leifsonia sp. | reverse complement strand
TGCGACCGGCCCCCGCCGGCGGCGGGGGGCCCGGACCCCCCCCCCCGCGCCCCCACTTTTCGCTCCGCACGCGCTGCAGCGTGACGGCCAGCTGCACTGAATGCCACCGGTGTTCCACCGAGAGCGCACCGTCCGCCCGCTGAGATCCGGTCTGCCGGCCGCGGTTGTGCGGCCGCAGGCGCCGCAATGCGGTCGTCGGCGCGATTGGGTTGCGTGCGTGTCCGTTGCTGTGCATCGCGTTCTGACGCGCCTTCTCGTCTCGGCTGCTCTTGCTGCCGTCCCGCTTGTCGCCTCAGCGCCGGCGCATGCTGCGACGACGGAGTCCGCACCGTGCTCGTCTCAGCCGGACATGTCCTCGTGCGATGCGGACGGCGACTCCATCCCGGACGAGGTGGAGCGGATCGTCGCGGGAACGGCGACGGGCGCGACGGGGCGCGAGGACACCGACGGCGACGGCGTCCCGGGCGGGTGGGCTGCCCCGGATGCGTTGCGGGGGCTGCTGGCCCAGCCGAAGTCACTGGCCCGGTACCCGTACGTGTACGACAACCCGGCCATGTACGTGGACCCGGACGGGCACGTGTGCGCGCGTCGGAACTCCACGGACGCGCTGCCACTCGGGTGCGGGCCGACGCAGACTCCGCAGGCTGCTCGTCCCGTCCCCGCCAACCCGCCACCGCCGGTGCCGATCTTCGATCGCGAGGGCGAACCGATCGTCTACGCCGACGGGCCGGAATAGCAGGAACGATGTCAGCGACCGCCACGATTGCCCGCCGGCCAGACGCTCTCCTCCACCGACAGCCGTGCACGGAAACAATGAGGTAGCTCGACTCCATTCTCCGAGGGGAGTCGTGATGCGGCACGCTCGCGAACCGGACTTGTCCCGTGAGGATTGGGAGCGAGCGATGAAGCGGGTTCGTTCGTACCAGGAATCTGAGGTCAGAGCAGTACACGCCGGTGCGGCGGCCGCGACCGCAGCCGCCGCACCGGGCGGCTACACCGGCTGCGGGTTCGACACCTCTGGGGCGCGGCGGGCGCCCGCCACCGGCGCCGCCCAGCGCACGCCGTTGGCCAGCACGCGGCGCACCTGCGGGTGGAAGTACACGGGGTACTCCTGGTCGCCCGGCGAGAAGTAGAAGATCTTGCCGCGGCCGCGCGTGAAGGTCACGCCCGAGCGGAAGACCTCGCCGCCGGTGAACGAGCTGATGAAGACCAGGTCGTCCGGGGTCGGGATGTCGAAGAACTCGCCGTACATCTCCTGCGCGTCGATGACGATGGGCTGATCGACGCCCTCGGCGATGGGGTGCGTGGGGTTCACGCTCCAGACGAGCTCGCGTTCGCCGCCCTCCGGATTGCGCCAGCGCAGCGAGCACGTGGTGCCGAGCATCCGGATGAAGATCTTCGAGAAGTGGCCGGAGTGCAGGACGATCAGGCCCATCCCGCCCAGCACATGCTCGCGCACGCGCTCGACGACCTCGTCGGAGACCTGGTCGTGCGCGATGTGGCCCCACACCAGCAGAACGTCGGTCTGGGCTAGGACCGCCTCGCCGAGACCGTGCTCCGGGTCGGCGAGGGTCGCGGTGCGCACGACGACGTCGTCGCCGAGTAGGCCGGAGAGGCCCTCGGCGATGGCGCCGTGGATGCCGTTCGGGTAGATCGCCGCGATCTCGGGCTGGGTCGTCTCGTGGACGCCCTCGTTCCAGACGGTGACGCGGAGTGCTGCCATGGTCATGCTCCCTTCGCTGCGGTCGCCGCGCCGGACGGCGCATCCTCGAGGCCGGCCGGCGCATCCTCCAGGCCGGTCGTCGCGGGGCGCAGTCGCACCTCGGCCCCGATGCGTGCGGACTCGTACGCGGCGTCGATGACGCGCGCGCGGTCGAGGGCCAGCGAGCCGTCCCAGTTCGCCCAGTTCGCCGTGTCGGCGACGTGCTCGAGGAACGTCTCGACGACGGCGAGATGGCCGCGCCCGGGGTCGGCGGTGACCGAGACGTCCTCGGTCTCCTCGCCGTCGCCGGTGAAGATCGTCAGCTCGCCGGCCGGTGCGTAGTCGACGACGCGCAGGTCGGCGCCGCCCTCCGTGCCGTACAGGGTGATGCCGAACTCGTCGCCGGCCGGGCGGTAGGCGGCCCAGCTGGTCTCCAGCACGATCGAGCCGCCGCCCTCCAGGCGCAGCAGCATGCTGGCGAGGTCCTCGACCTCGTAGGCCGAGCCGACGTGCTGCTTGTCGGTCTTCGCGCCGCCGCGCCCGCGCACGCCGAGCTCGGAGTGCGTGACGGCGGAGACGGCGGTGACCTGCGGCTCGCCGAACAGGTGCAGCGCGTAGTCGAGCACGTGCACGCCGATGTCGATGAGCGGGCCGCCGCCTGCCATCTCCCGGTTGGTGAACCAGCTGCCGAGCGCCGGGATGCCGGCGCGGCGCAGCCAGGTGGCGCGCGCGTGATACGGGCGGCCGATCTGGCCGGCGTCGATCGCCGCCTTCAGCGCCTCGATGTCGCCGCGGCGACGGTGGTTGAACGCGACCTCGAGCACGCGCCCGGAGCGGTGCGCGGCGTCGACCATGGTCTGCGCCTCCTCCGCCGTGCGCGCGATCGGCTTCTCGCTCAGGACGTGGATGCCGGCCTCCAGGGCGCCCACGGCGATCGGGGCGTGCAGGAAGGTGGGGACGGCGACGCTCACGACGTCGAGGTCGCCGTCGGCGACGAGGTCCTGCCAGTCCCGGTAGCGGCGCTCGACGCCGTACTTCTCGCCGAGCTCGGCGCGCGGGCCGTCCTCCATGCCGGCGATCGCGACGAGCTCGACGCCGGGGAGGGCGGCGTACGCGTCCATGTGCTGCTGGCCTGCCCAGCCGAGGCCGACCACGCCGGCTCGGATCGGGGGATGTGCTGTGCTCACGGCTGTCCTTTCAGGTGAGTGCGGTGCGTGTGGTTTTCGGTTGTCGAATCGATTCGATGGCGGCCGGAGCCGTCGGGCGGGACGGGAGGGGTGCCTGCCTGTCAGCGCGAGAGCGGTCTGAGTGCTCCCGACAGCGGATCGAGCGCGTGCTGGATGACCATGATCGCCGCCCCGATCGCGCCGCCGGTCTCCCCGGAGCGCGACTGGGTGATCGTCAGGTGCTGGGTCGCGAGCGGTGTCGAGCGATGGTAGACCACCTCGCGGACGCCGGCCAGCAGCTGCTCGCCGACGTGGGAGAGACTGCCGCCGACGATCACCATCGACGGGTTGAGCAGGTTGACGCAGGTGGCGACCACCTCTCCGAGGTCGCGCCCGGCCTGGCGGATCGCGTTCTGGACCTCGGGGTTCCCGGTCCTGGCCAGCGTGACGACGTCGTCGCTGCTGCTGGCCGGGATCCCGGAGGCAGTGAGCGAGCGGGCGATCGCCGGCCCGCTCGCCAGCGCCTCCAGGTCGGCGTCCGTTGCCCCGTGGCTGGGCGTCTCGCTGCTGAACGGGACGCGCACGTGGCCGAGGTCGCCCGCGGAGCCCTGGGCGCCGCGCTGCAGCCGGCCGCCGCTGATGATGCCGGCGCCGATGCCCGTGGCGACCTTGATGAAGAGCAGGTCGGTCTGCTCCGGCCAGAGCAGCGCGTGCTCGCCCAGCGCGAGCAGGTTCACGTCGTTGTCCACGAGCACGGGGACGTCGAACGTCCGCTGCACGTAGCCGGGGATGTCGAAGCGGTCCCAGCCGGGCATGATCGGCGGGTTGACCGGGAGGCCGGTGGAGTGCTCGACCGGGCCGGGGACGCCGATGCCGATGCCGACCAGGTCGGACGCGGGTCGACCGGTGGCGGCGTAGAGGCGGCTGGCCGTCTCGACCGCCCAGTCGAGGATGCTCTCCGGTCCGTCGGCGATCCGCAGCCGCCGCGACTCGCTCGTCGTGATGCTGCCCGCCAGGTCGGCCAGCGCGACGACGCCGTGCGTCGCCCCCAGGTCGATGCCGATGACGACGCGGGACTCCGGGTTGAACCGGATCCGCGCCGGCGGCCGGCCGCCCGTGGAGACGTCGTCGCCCGCGGGGGCGACGAGCCCGGCGGCGGTGAGGCTGTCGATCCGGACGGCGATGGTCGAGCGCGCGAGACCGGTGAGCTCCGCGAGCTGCGCGCGCGTGCGTGGGACACCGTCGCGCAGGATCGCCAGCAGGTCGGCGGCGTCCGCAGCGACGATGCCGGACTGCCTGGCGCTGTCGGTCATAGCTCGTATTGAACCACACCGCTCTGTGACCGACCAAAGGCTGCCCGTGATCGGTCGACTTTTGATTGACAATCGACAGAAGTCCCGTTTGAATGGAGCAACGACGTCGGCACTCCGGCGCCCTCACCAACGAAAACTCGACGAGGAGAACTGTGTCGACCTCAAAACTCTCCGTGCAGCTCTACACGGTCCGTGAGCTCCTGACCGAGGACGCGGTCGGGACACTGCGCCGCATCGCGGACATCGGATTCACCCAGGTCGAGCCGTTCGGCCTCCTCACGTTCAAGGACGCCCTCCGCGAGGGCTTCGCCGAGACCGGCCTGACCGCGCCGACCACCCACCAGGGCTTCGTCGGCGGCGACCTCGACGAGGTGTTCGGCGCCGCGAAGGAGCTCGGCATCCAGACCGTCATCGACCCGTTCGTCGCGCCGGAGCGCTGGCAGAGCGCCGAGGACGTCGCGCAGATCGCCGACCAGCTCAACGCCGCAGCCGAGGCGGCCGCCGCGCACGGCGTCCGGGTCGGCTACCACAACCACGCGCACGAGGTGGAGAGCGAGATCGAGGGCGTCACGGCACTCGAGTTCCTCGCCGGCCGGCTCTCGCCGGAGGTCGTGCTCGAGGTGGACACCTACTGGGTGGCCGTCGGTGGCCACGACCCCGTGGCCCTGCTCCCGAAGCTCGGCGACCGCGTCGTCGCTCTGCACGTCAAGGACGGCCCCGGCACCACCGAGACCAAGGATCAGGTCGCGGTCGGGCAGGGCTCGCTCCCGATCGAGCAGATCATCCAGGCCGCTCCCGACGCGCTGCGCGTCATAGAGCTCGACGACTCGCGCGGCGACCGCTTCCAGGCCGTCGCAGACAGCTTCGCCTTCCTCACCTCCAAGGGACTCGCATGAGCGGCAGGAAGGTCGGCGTCGGCGTCATCGGCGCCGGCGTGATCAGCAACCAGTACCTGGAGAACCTCACGACGTTCCCCGACCTCGACGTGCGCTTCGTCGCGGACATCGACGAGGAGCGGGCGCGGGCGCAGGCCGAGAAGTACGGCGTGCCGGGCGCGGGCTCCGTCGCCGAGCTGCTGGCGGACGACGCGATCGAGATCGTGGTCAACCTGACCATCCCGAAGGTGCACGTCGAGGTGGCCATGCAGGCGCTCGACGCCGGGAAGCACGTCTGGAGCGAGAAGCCGTTCGCGCTCGACCGCGAGAGCGGGACCGAGCTGCTCGCCGCGGCGCACGCCAAGGGGCTGCGCGTCGCGACGGCGCCGGACACCTTCCTCGGCGCGGGCATCCAGTCGGCGCGGCGCCTGGTCGAGAGCGGCAGGATCGGAGCGCCGCTCACCGCGCTGACGCTCATGCAGAGCCCGGGCCCGGAGTCCTGGCACCCGAACCCCGACTTCCTGTTCCAG
>NZ_JBQCGZ010000016.1:0-24497 GCF_051955155.1 Leifsonia sp. | reverse complement strand
GGGGTATGCCGTGGGGGGGGGGGGGGGGGGGGGGGCCCCCCCCCCCCCCCCCCCCCGGGGCGCCCCCGCGCGAGCGGGCCGCGGGGGGGGGGGGGGGGGGGGGCCCCCCCCCCCCCCCCCCCCCCCCCCCCGGGGGGGGCGCGGCCGCGACCCTCGACCGGTGATCGATTCGTGAGACTCTCTCGCCTTCTACTGCCGCGGAACGGGTCCGCGGAGCTACCCTGTGCGCGAAGGCCCGGCCAGAACGGGCCGGGGAGCTTCCGCGATGGTCAAGAACAGAATCTTCGCGGTGGCCGGTGTGGCCGCCGCCGTCGCCCTGATCGCGCTCGGGGCACCGCAGAGCGTGTCCGGCATCTCCCCGGGCGCGGGTAGCGTCCACTTCACCGCGTCGGGCGACTACAGCACGACGACGAACGCGCGCGCGGTGCTGCAGGGCATCCATGCCATCGCCCCGGACCTGCACCTCGCCCTCGGCGACCTCTCCTATGGGGCGACCGGCTCCGAGCAGGCCTGGTGCGACTTCGTGACGCAGTCGGTCGGCGCCGGGTTCCCGTTCGAGCTGGTGTCGGGCAACCACGAGAGCAACGGCCAGAACGGCAACATCAACGACTTCTCGGCGTGCCTGCCCAACCAGCTCCCCGGCGCAGTCGGCACCTACGGCCGCGAGTACTACGTCGACGTGCCGCAGGGTGCCCCGCTGGTCCGCTTCATCATGATCTCGCCGGGGCTGCCGTTCCCGGACGGGACCTGGACCTACGCGGCGGGGACCTCGCACTACTCCTGGACCGCCGCGGCCATCGACGGCGCGCGCGCCGCGAACGTGCCGTGGGTGGTGGTCGGGATGCACAAGCCGTGCCTCTCGCTCGGCCACTACGCGTGCGATCCGGGAGCGGACATCCTCAACCTGCTGGTCTCCAAGCGCGTCGACCTGGTGCTGAGCGGGCACGAGCACCTGTACCAGCGTACGAAGCAGCTGGCGACGGGAGCCGCATGCCCGTCGATCACGCCGGGGACGTTCACCGCCGGCTGCGTCGTCGACTCCGACAGCACGCTCGTGAAGGGCGCGGGAACGGTGTTCGCGACGGTCGGGACAGGCGGGAACACCAACTACGACGTCAACCCGGCCGACTCCGAGGCCGGGTACTTCGCGTCGAGCTACGGCAGCGGAGCGGCTCCGTTGTTCGGCTCGCTCGACGTCACGGCGACCGCGACCCAGCTCACCGCGTCCTTCGCGCGGGCCGGTGGTGCCGCGTTCACCGACAGCTTCACGATGGGACCGCCGACCGGAGGCGGGAACCAGCCGCCGACGGCGTCCATCGCCTCCAGTTGCACGAACCTCGCGTGCAGCTTCGACGGCACCGGATCGAGCGACCCCGACGGGACGCTGACGTCGCTCGCCTGGGACTTCGGCGACGGGGCGAGCGGAACGGGAGGCACGACGTCGCACACATATGCCGCAGCGGGCACATACCAGGTGCGGCTGACCGTGACCGACGACGGCGGGGCGACGGCGACCGCGACGAAGTCGGTGATGGTGACGACGTCCCCGCCGCCGAGCGTCCTGGCCGCGGACACCTTCACCCGCACGGGGGCGGGCGGCTGGGGCGCGGCCCCGACCGGCGGCGCCTGGTCGATCACGGGCTCCGCCTCCCTCTACTCGGTGAACGGCAGCGCCGGTCTGATCTCGCTCGGAGCGGCGGCGGGCGGGACCGCGCGGTTGCTCGGCGTGAACTCCACCGACACGGATCTGCGGCTCTCGGTCGCCCTCGACAAGCTGCCGTCCACCGGCAACGTGTATCTGACGCTGCAGGGCAGGCGGGTCGGGACGGCGGGAGCGTATGCCTCGAAGGTGATCGTGTCCGCCGCGGGCAAGGTGACGATCCAGATCACGCGCGTCGACCAGAACGCCAGCAACGAGGTCGTGATCCAGTCCTCGGTCGCGGTGCCCGGCGTCACCTACACGCCGGGGACGAAGCTGGACGTCCGCGTCAGGATCACGGGGACGAACCCGACCCTGATCGAGACGAAGGCGTGGGTCGACGGCGGTGCGGAGCCGGCGGCGTGGCAGCGGTCGGCGACCGACGCGACGGCCGCGCTGCAGGCCGCAGGCGCCATCGCCGTCACCGGCTACCTGTCCGGCGGTGTCGCGAACGCGCCGGTGGTGCTGTCGGTGGACGACGTGAACGCGGTGAAGCCGTAGCGGCGGCGGGGCACCCGAACCCCGCCCACGATCCTGAGAACACTGTGAGGACCCCTTCACCTCCGGCCCGGGCGGTGCGACGCTTGCGCCGACGCAAGGATCGGAGGCGATGTGGGTCGCACGAAAGGCAGGGCGCGGGCGAGGTCGGCCGGGAGCGAGGCCGTCCACGGCATCGACCGGCTGGTGCGGAACGTCGAGACCGGGCGGTTCGAGCGGTCGCTGTCCGGGCTGACGGCGGTCGGCGCGCTGGTGACCGCCGGCGAGATATACTTCGAGCACGACAAGGCCAGCTTCGGCAACCGGTGGATGTGGGCGCCGATCGTGCTCGGGCCGGTCGGCGCCGTCGCGGGCATCGCCGGCGTGTTCAGCCGCAGGGCGGCCAAGACGCTGCTGCCGATCGCGGCGGCGACGATCGTCGCCAACGGGCTGCAGGGCACCTGGCTGCACGCGCGCGGGATCGGCCAGAAGCCCGGCGGCTGGCGCAACGCCCGCTACAACCTGGAGATGGGACCGCCGCTGCTGGCGCCCCTGCTCGTCACCCTCGTCGGCGGGATGGGGCTCCTGGCCGCGATCCTGAGGCGCGAGAAGTGACCGCCCCCGGCGACGCCGTTCCCGAGCGCTACCCGGGCTTCCACGTGCTCGACCAGGCGAAGCGGTGGGACGAAGAGACGCGCTCCGTCGTGTTCTCGCGCGTCGGCCGGCCGCCGGACATCCGCTTCTTCGACGCGGTGCAAGAGGCGGCGGCGACAGCGCTGTTCGACCGGCTGCTCGACCAGCATCCCGGCGACCGGCCGGTCCCGGTGACCGCGATGGTGGACGCCAGGCTGGCCGAGAAGGAGACGGACGGCTGGCACTACGACGACATGTCCGACGACTGGGATTCCTGGCGCGGCAGCCTCGCCGCGCTCGACGACGAGGCCCGCGACACGCACGGCACGACGTTCGCCGCCTGCGCCGAGGAGCAGCAGCAGGAGCTGCTCGGCCGCATCAAGGACGGCGACGGCGAGTGGCGCGGCTTCCACCGGGCGCGGATCTGGAGCCTCTGGACGCGCTACGCGTGCACCGCCTTCTACAGCCATCCCGCCGGGTGGGACGAGATCGGCTTCGCCGGGCCCGCGTTCCCGCGCGGCTACAAGAACCTCGGCGTCGACCGGCGCGAGCCGTTCGAGGTGGCGGACGGCCGGCCGGAGCAGATGCCGAAGGACGGGACGGGCCGATGAGCGCGGTGCGCGATCGCAACGCCTCGGCCTGGCTGCTCACGCCGGACGGCTCCCGCGAGGAGCCGCGGCTGCGCGAACGGATGCGGCGCTTCGCCGACGCCGACGAGGTGGACATCGCGATCGTCGGCTGCGGCGCGGGCGGCTCCGTGCTGCTGCAGCGCCTGGCGCGCGCCGGCTGGGACGCCGTCGCGTTCGAGGCGGGGCCGTTCTGGGACCCCGCCAGGGACTGGGTGAGCGACGAGGCGGGGTCGCACCACCTGTACTGGACGGAGCCCCGGCAGATCGGCGGAGACGACCCGGTCCCGCTCGGCTCCAACAACTCCGGCCGCGGCGTCGGCGGCTCGATGGTGCACTACGCGGGCTACGTGCCGCGGTTCCACCCGAGCGACTTCCGCACCCTCAGCCAGGACGGCGTCGGCGCAGACTGGCCGATCGAATACGGCGACCTCGCGCCGTTCTACGCGGACATCGAGAACGAGCTGCCGGTCGCCGGCGAGGATTGGCCGTGGGGCGACCCGCACGGCTACCCGCACCGGCCGCATCCCGTCTCCGGCAACGGCGAGACCTTCCTGCGCGGCGCTGAGGCTGCAGGGATCACGGCGAAGGTCGGCCCGGTCGCCATCGCCAACGGCCGCTTCGGGCACCGGCCGCACTGCATCTACCGCGGTTTCTGCCTGCAGGGCTGCAAGGTCAACGCGAAGGCGTCGCCGCTGATCACGCACGTCCCGGACGCGCTGGAGCACGGCGCGGAGGTGCGCGCGGACAGCATGGTCACCTCGATCGAGGTCGACCAGCGCACCGGGCGGGCGACCGGCGTGCACTACATCAAGGACGGCCTGCCGCGCTTCCAGCGGGCCAGGATGGTCGCCGTCGCCGGCTACTCCATCGAGACGCCACGGCTGCTGCTGAACTCCGCCTCGGCGCGCTTCCCGGACGGGCTCTGCAACGACTTCGACCTGGTCGGCCGCTACCTGATGGTGCAGGGCGCTCCGCAGACCGCCGGCCGGTTCGAGCAGGAGATCCGGATGTGGAAGGCGCCGCCTCCCGAGGTGAGCACCGAGCAGTTCTACGAAACCGACCCGGCGAAGCCCTACCAGCGCGGCTACTCCATCCAGACGGTCTCGCCGCTGCCGATCACCTGGGCGGAGCACGTGATGGCCCAGGGGCGCTGGGGCGCGGACCTGCGCCGCTACATGTCCGACTACGTGCACTGGGCGTGCCTCGGCGCGCTCTGCGAGTTCCTGCCGCAGGCACGCAACCGGGTCACCCTGGCCGAGGAGAAGGATCGCTACGGGCTGCCGGTCGCGCACTTCTCGTACTCGCAGTGCGACAACGACCGGGCGCTGGCGAAGGCGGCGCAGGCGACGATGGAGCGCATCCTCGACGCCGCGGGCGCGCAGGAGACGATGACGGTGCAGCGCTACGCGCACCTGGTCGGCGGCGCACGCATGGGCGCCGACGAGACGCAAGGGGTTGTCGACGGCGACTGCCGGACGTTCGCTGTCCCCAACCTGCTCATCACCGACGGGAGCGTGCTGCCCACGCAGGGCAGCGCCAATCCCGCCCTCACCATCATGGCGGTCGCCGCACGCGCGGCGGACCGGCTCATCCAGCGCCCGGAGCCCTGAGCGGCGCGGGCGCCGACACGCGAAGGAGAGACGATATGGCGACGACGGTCAGCGAGTTCGTGATCGGACGGCTGCGGGAGTGGGGCGTGCGCCGCGTGTTCGGCTTCCCCGGCGACGGCATCGGCGAGTTCGACGGGATGCTCGGCAAGACCGAGCGTGCCGGGGAGGGCCTGGAGTACATCCGGCCGACGCACGAGGAGATCTGCGCGCTGATGGCGGTCGCGCACGCCAAGTTCACCGGTGAGGTCGGCGTCTGCATCGCCACCTCCAGCCCCGGCGCATTCCACATGATGAACGGGCTGTACGACGCCAAGATGGACAACCAGCCGGTCGTCGCGATCGTCGGCCAGCAGGGGCTGAACTCGTTCGGCACCTTCAACCAGCAGGAGAGCAACCTCGAGCAGACGTTCTCCGACGTGGCCGCGTACGTGCAGACGATCGTCTCGCCCGAGCAGGCGCAGGCCGTGGTGGACACCGCGTTCCGGACCGCGATCACCCGCAAGCAGCCGACCGTGGTCATCCTCCCGCACGACGTGCAGGGCATGACGATGGCCGAGCCGGGAGCGGAGATGTGGGTGTCCCGCTCCAGCGCGGTGGCGCCGTCGACGGCCATCGCCCCGCCCGCGGAGCAGCTGCAGGCCGCGGCCGACCTGATCAACGCCGGCGAGCGCGTGACGTTCCTCGTCGGCCACGGCGCCGTCGGCGCGACCGAAGAGGTGCTGCAGGCCGCGCGGCTCGCCGGAGCCGGGGTGATCACGACCCTGCGCGGCAAGCAGGTGGTGCCGGGCGACGTCCCGTTCCACACCCAGCAGGTCGGCCTGCTCGGCTCGCGGCCCAGCTACGACCAGATGCAGGAGTGCGACACCCTCGTCCTGCTCGGCACCAACTACCCCTACGGCCAGTTCCTGCCGAAGACCGGGCAGGCGAAGGCGATCCAGGTGGACCTGCGGCCCGAGCAGCTGGGCCTGCGCTACCCCACCGACGTGAGCATCTGGGGCGACGTGAAGACGACGCTGACGGGCCTCCTCCCGCTGCTGAGGCAGACCTCCGACCTGTCCTGGCAGGAGAAGGTCGCCGAGAAGATGCGCGACTGGGACGACGAACTGGCCGCGCAGGCGGAGCAGCACTACGACGACGGCGTGAACCCGCGGCGGGTCTACCACGAGCTGAACAAGCGCCTTCCCGCCGGGGCGATCGTCACGTGCGACGCCGGCACCACCGCCGACTGGTACGGCCAGCACATCCGGCTGCGCGACGGGATGCGCGGCGACCTCTCCGGGCGCCTGGCGACCATGCTCGCCGCGATGCCGTACGCGACCGCGGCGAAGTTCGCCTACCCGGACCGCACGGTGGTCTGCACGATCGGCGACGGCGCCTTCCAGATGCTCGGGATGAACGAGCTGATCACGCTCAAGAAGTACCTGTCCCGGTTCGCCAACCCCACCTTCATCGTGCTGGTGCTGCACAACGACGACCTCACCCAGGTGTCGTGGGAGATGCGCACCGAGGACGCGAACCCGGTCTGGTCCACCTCGCAGGACGTGGAGTCCGTCGACTACGCGGGCTGGGCCCGGCTGCTCGGCTTCGAGGGCGTCACCGTCACCTCCGACGACGAGGTGGAGGCGGCCTGGGACGCCGCGTTCGCGCACCAGGGCGTCACGGTGATCGACGCGCACACCAGCAAGAACGTGCCGCCGCTGCCGCCGCACATCACGTTCGAGTTCGCCAAGAACACCGGCCTGGCGCTGCTGAAGGGCGACCCGGACGGCCTCGGCGCGATCAAGGACTCCGCCACCTCGCTCCTGACCGAGGGCGTGGAGCGGGTCAAGGACGCCCTGCACATCGACCGCGACCGCGACGACGAGAAGCGATGAGCGAGAGTCACGATCCGCGCATCCACTCCATCCAGGCCGCCGCGTACCGCGTGCCCACCGCGACCGGCGGCCGGGAGCGGGCGGAGAGCGACGGCACGATCGCGTGGGACGCGACCGGCGTGCTCGTCGTGCGGCTGACCGCCGGCAGCACGACCGGGCTCGGCTACGCGTACACCTCCCCCGCCGCGCTCGGGATCGTGCGCGAACTGCTGTGGGACCGGGTGCGCGGCGCCGATCCGCTCGACACCGCCCGCAGCTTCTGGGCGATGGCGCGCGCGACCCGCAACGCCGGCTGGCCCGGCGTCTGTGCGAGCGCGATCGCGGCGGTCGACATCGCCGTCCACGACCTCGCGGCGCGGCTGCTCGATGTGCCGCTGGTGAAGCTGCTCGGCGGCGCGCACGAGACGATCGCCGCCTACGGCAGCGGCGGCTTCACGGACTACACCGACGACGAGCTCACCGCGCAGCTGGGCGCGTGGGCGGAGCAGGGGCTGCGCAGCGTGAAGCTGAAGGTCGGCTCGCATCCCCGCGACGACCTGCGCCGGGTGCAGCTGGCCCGCGCGGCCGTCGGGGACGATGTGGAGCTGTTCGTGGACGCCAACGGCGCCTACGACAGGAAGACCGCGCTCGACCTCGCCGAGCAGTTCGTGATCGACGGCGTCACCTGGTTCGAGGAGCCGGTCTCCAGCCAGGACAGGGACGGCCTGCGGCTGCTGCGCGACCGGGTCCCCGCGCCGATCCGGGTCGCAGCGGGCGAGTACGCGTACACGCCGGCGGACTTCCGCGACCTGCTCGTCGGCGGCTGCGTCGACGTGCTGCAGGCGGATGCGACCCGCTGCGGCATCACCGGGTTCGGGATCGCCGCCGGGCTGGCGCGCGCGTTCGGCGTCCCGCTCAGCGCCCACACCGCCCCCGCGCTGCACGCGTCGGTCGCCGCCGCGCACGACGAGGCCGTCAACGTCGAGTACTTCCACGACCACCAGCGCATCGAGGGGATGTTCTTCGACGGCGTCCCTCCGGTGGTCGACGGCGAGCTGGTGCCCGACCCGGCCGCGCCGGGGCACGGGCTGCACTTCCGGGAGGCCGCTGCGGCGGCGTACCGTGTCGACACGTTCGCCGCCGGCCGGGCGGCGCGGGAGGGAGAGCGATGACGTTCCGGCAGATCGAGCTGGCCGGCGGGCACACCGTCGGGATGTCCGGGATCGGCGATCCGGTCGCCGAACATCTGGCGGTGCTGTTCCATCCCACGCCCGGCGCCTCGGCGTTCGACCCGGACCCGCACGCGACCGACCGGTCGGGCCTGCACATCATCGGCTTCGACCGGCCCGGCTACGGGTCGTCGGAGGCGTGGGACGTGACCGTCGACGGCTGGGTGGACGCGGTGGCCCGCTACCTGCGCGCGATGGAGCGCAGCGCGGACCTGTCGAGCGCGACCCGGTACGGCCGGATCAGCGCGATCGGCTGGCGGGAGGGCGCCGTGTACGCGACCGCGCTGGCGGCCCGGCACCCCGACCTGCTGCACCGGCTGGTGCTGGTCAGCCCACTGGCGCCGGCGAACGCGGCCCGCGCCGAGCATCCGCCGGTCGACGCGCCGGCGCCGGGTGCCGCGGCGCGCCCGGCCGGCTACGACGACCGGCTGCGCCGCATGCTGGACGACGCCGGCCGGCAGGGCGAGGTCGGCGTGCTGGCCGACCGCCGGGCGTTCGCCGCCGTGGGGTCCGCGGCTCCCCGCGTGGATGCCGACGCCCTGATCGTCTACGGCAGCGCGGACGACGACGCGACGGTGCACGACGCCGACTGGTACGCGGCCGGCCTGACCCATGCGACCGTCGACCGGGTCGACGGCGGCTCCGACCTGATCGCGCGGCACTGGGAGCGCATCCTGCGTTTCCTCGCCGAGTAGCCGCTCGCGGATGCTCACATTTGCGCCACATCGTGGTTGCGGTGTCGCCGGAGACGCGATTTGGCGCAAATGTTCACCACACCTGGGGCGCGGTGGCTGTCACATTCCGGCGGTTACGGCGGTCTGAGTGGTGAGGGCCCGCACCGGGCGGGACGCGAAGGGTGGACACGGCGATGGCTGCAGCAGGACACCGGACGGGACTCGCTGGCTCGGTGGCCGCGGTCAGGGACTGGCTCGGTGCGGGGCACCGGGAGACGGTGCACCGGCTCGGCCGCGCCGCCGCGCGCGGCGATCTCGCCGGGATGCGCGCGCTGATGAGCGAGGACGTCGCGGTCGTCGTCTACGCGGGCGACGATCAGGCGTCGACGATCCGGGTCGTGCGCGGCCCGGACGACGCGAGCCTGCTGCTCGCCTACGGTTTCGGACCGGAGGACGTGTCCGTGCGGGAGCGCCCGGTGAACGGCAGGCCCGGCCTGATGCTGACCCGGACCGGCTCGCCGCTCGCCGCGATCGCCGTCGACCTCAGCGGCGCCCTGGTCAGCATGGTCTGGGTGCGGCTGAACCCGGCGCCGCTGAGGCACTGGCAGACGGTGTGACGCACCGGGCGCTCCGCACGCGGCGGGGCGCCCGGTCCGCGTCGCGCTACTCGTCCCGCGCGTCGGGTGCGTCGAACTCGTCGAGCTGGTCGACGCCCTGCGGCTCCTCCACCTCGATCTCGACGCCGCCCTCGTCGCCGCCGGCGTCCTCCTCCCGGAACGCCCCCGTCCCCTCGTCGAGCGTCCCCTCACCGTCCGGGTAGCCCGCCTCGTCCGGGTACTCGACGCCGCCTCCTGCTGCTGCCGTCATGGCTTCTCCCTCCGTCTGGTCCGATCCAACACCAGCCCTGACCGGCCGCGCCAGAAGAATGTGACGGCGACCTGTCACAATCGCGCACGCTGTCCGGTCGGAGCTGGTGGACGGCGCACCGGGCGCGCGTCCCGAACGGAGGAGCACATGAAGATCGTCGTCATCGGAGGCACCGGGCTGATCGGCCGCCGGCTGGTCGAGCTGCTGCGGGAGCGCGGGTCGGACGCGGTCGCGGCCTCCCCCTCCACCGGCGTCGACACGCTGACCGGCGCCGGGCTGGCCGGGGTGCTCGCCGGCGCGGACGTCGTCGTCGACATCCCCAACTCGCCCTCGTTCGAGGACGCCGCCGTGCTCGACTTCTTCGAGCGCTCGACCGGCACCATCGTCGCCGCCGAGCGGGAGGCGGGCGTCGGGCACCACGTCGTGCTCTCGATCGTCGGCGCCGACCGGCTGCCGGACATCGGCTACATGCGGGCGAAGGTCGCGCAGGAGCGGATCGTGACCGGCTCCGGCATCCCGTTCACCATCGTGCGGGCCACCCAGTTCTTCGAGTTCGTGCCCGCGTTGGCCGACGGCGCGACGCAGGACGGCACCGCCACCCTCTCCGACGTTCTGATGCAGCCGATCGCGGCGGCCGACGTGTCGGAGGCGCTGGCCGGGATCGCCGAGGCCGCGCCCGTGAACGGGATCGTGGAGCTCGCCGGTCCCGAGCCGCTGCGGCTCGACGACCTGGCCCGGCGCATCCTCGCCGCCCGCGGCGACGCGCGGACCGTCGTCACCGACCCCGCCGCCGGCTATTTCGGCGGCGCCGTCGACGACACCTCGCTCATCCCCGGGCACGACCCGGCGGTGCGGGAGCAGCTGCGCGGCGGCACCCCGTTCTCGACCTGGCTCGAGGAGGGCCGCTAGCATTCGGGCCATGGCGGACGACGGCGGCGGGATCGGCACCATCGACAGCGTGGACGACGCGGCGGCGACCTTCGCCGCCGTGCGTCCGCGCCTGTTCGGCATCGCCTACCGGATGATGGGCACCGTGGCGGACGCCGAGGACCTCGTGCAGGAGGCGTGGCTGCGCTGGCAGGCGTACGACAGGGCGAGCGTGCGCGAGCCCGCCGCCTTCCTGGCGACGACGATCACCCGGCTCGCGATCAACGAGCTGCAGTCGGCGCGGGCGCGCCGCGAGACGTACATCGGCCCGTGGCTTCCGGAGCCGGTGGACACCAGCGCCGACCCGCTGCTCGGCGCCGAACGCGGCGAGGCCCTCGAGTTCGCGGTGCTGACGCTGCTCGAGAAGCTGTCGCCCACCGAGCGCGCGGCGTACGTGCTGCGGGAGGCGTTCGACTACCCGTACGCGCAGATCGCCCAGATCATCCAGGCCACCGAGGCCTCGGCCCGGCAGCTGGTCAGCCGCGCCCGCAAGCACCTGGCCGAGGAGCGGCGGGTGCGCGAGGTCGGAACGAGCGAGAAGCGCCGGATGCTGGAGGCGTTCCTGGAGGCGGCGCAGTCCGGCGACATGGTGGAGCTGGAGAAGCTGTTCACCGCCGACATCGTCAGCTACTCGGACGGCGGCGGCCTGGCCCGCGCCTCCCGCATCCCCGTGCGCACGCGCACCGTGGTGGCGAAGTACCTGCGGGCGTTCGCCAACCGGTTCTGGGAGGGGACGGTGCACATCGTCTCGTCGAACGGCGAGCCGGCCGCGGTGCTCGTGCGGGACGGCGCTGTCGTCGCGTTCGTCACGGTGGACGCCACCGCCGACGGCATCCGCCGCCTGCACTGGGTGCTGAACCCGCAGAAGCTGGCGCGCATCCCCGTCCCCGCGTAGCGGGTTCCCGCCCGGCTGTCACAAACCGGCGGCCTCCCCTGTCTTAGTTCATGAGGACAGGAGGTCGATAACGATGCGTCGCATCCTCATCGTCGGCGGCGGGTACGCCGGTTTCTACACGGCCTGGAAGCTGGAGAAGAGACTCCGGCCGGGCGAGGCCGAGATCGTGGTCGTGGACCCGCGGCCATACATGACCTATCAGCCGTTCCTCCCGGAGGTGGCGGCCGGGTCGATCGAGGCGCGGCACGCGGCGATCTCGCTGCGCAGCCACCTGCGACGGGCGCGGCTGATCCACGGGTCGGTCACGCGCATCCGGCACGCGGACCGGACGGTCACCGTGCAGCCGCGCGACGGCGACGCGTTCGAGCTGGGCTACGACATCATCGTGGTGACGGCCGGCGCCGTCACGCGCACGTTCCCCATCCCCGGCGTCACCGAGCAGGCGATCGGCATGAAGCACGTGGAGGAGGCGGTCGCCATCCGCGACCGCCTGCTCGACGCGTTCGACCGGGCATCGCTGCTTCCTGCGGGACCCGAGCGGTCACGGCTGCTGACGGTGGTGTTCGTCGGCGGCGGCTTCTCCGGCGTCGAGGGCTTCGCGGAGCTGCTGTCGCTCGCCACCGCGCTGCTGAAGTCGTATCCGGAGCTGCACTTCTCCGACCTCTCGTTCCACCTGGTGGAGGCGCGGGACCGGATCCTGCCGGAGGTCACCGACGAGCCGGGCGCCTGGGTGGTCCGCTCGCTGGTGGAGCGCGGGGCGCGCATCCACCTCGGCGCCCAGCTGCTGTCGGCGGAGGGCGGCCACGTCGTCCTCTCGACCGGTGAGGAGTTCGACGCGCACACCATCGTCTGGACCGCCGGCAACGGCGCCAACCCGGTGATCGCGAACAACACCGACCTGCCGATCACCGCGCGCGGCTCCGTGATCGTGCGCCCCGACCTGCGGGTCGGAACGGCGGACGAGCCGGTGCCGGACGCGTGGGCGGCCGGCGACGACGCGGCGGTGCCCGACCTGGCGTCGGACGTGCCCGGCGCGCTGACCGTGCCGAACGCGCAGCACGCCGTGCGGCAGGGCAAGCGGCTGGCCGCGAACATCGTGGCGAGCCTGCGCGGCGAGCGGACGCGCGACTACGTGCACCACAGCCTCGGCGTCGTCGCGACGCTCGGGCTCGGGAAGGGCATCTTCCAGTGGCGGGGCATCGTGATCACCGGCTTCCTCGCCTGGGTGATGCACCGCGGCTACCACGTGCTGGCGATCCCGACGTGGGAGCGGAAGGTGCGGGTGCTGCTGGTCTGGGCGACCGCCGTGGTGTTCGGGCGTGACATCGTCTCGCTGCTGTCCGTGCAGCATCCGCGCCGGGCGTTCCTCGGCGAGGAGCCGGACGCGGTCGACGGCGGCCGCCTGGTGGATGCGGGGGCGCGCTGATGCCCGTCGACCGCAGGACCCACGCCTCCCTCACCGACCGGTTCGAGCGGGTCGCCTCCCGCTCGGCCGCGGGCCGCCGGTTCGGCGCCCTGCGCGCCGAGCTCTCGACGCGGCGCGCCCCGCTGCACTGGACGACCATGTTCGGCGTCGTCGCGCTCGCCTGCCTGCTCGTGCTGTTCGTGACCGGGTTCATCCTGATGTTCGCCTACGCGCCGTCGAGCACACGCGTGACGTACGACGGCTCGTACGCTCCGCTGGCGGGAGCCGAGATGTCGAAGGCGCTGCAGTCGACGCTCGCGATCTCGTTCGAGCTGCCCGGCGGGATGCTGCTGCGGCAGGCGCACCACTGGGCCGCGCTGCTGCTGCCGGCGGCGATCATCCTGCAGCTGGTGGTCGCGTTCTTCACCGGCGCGTTCCGGCGGCCGCGGCGCACCTCCTGGCTGCTGCTGTTCGGGCTGCTGATCGCGGCGCTGGCGGGCGGCTGGAGCGGCTACGCCCTCCCGGACGACATGCTCTCCGGCACGGGCCTGCGGATCGTGGAAGGTATCGTGCTGGGCATCCCGGTGGTCGGCACCTGGCTGTCCTGGCTGCTGTTCGGCGGCGAGTTCCCCGGGCAGATCATCGAGCACCTGTACCCGATCCACATCGCCGTCGTCCCGGTGCTGATCGTGCTCCTGCTCGCCGGGCGCTGGCGCGAGGCGTACCTGCACAAGGCCGCGCAGTTCCCCGGCGACGGCCGCAGCGAGACGGTGATCGTCGGCGTGCCGGTGTGGCCGAACCTGGCCGTGCGCGCGGGCGGCCTGCTCGCCGCGACGACCGGCGCGATCGTGCTGATCGCGGCCACCGTCACCATCGGCCCGATCTGGCTGTACGGCCCGTCCTCCCCCGGCGACGCCGGCGCAGGCAGCCAGCCGGACTGGTACACCGGGTTCCTGGACGGCGCACTGCGCCTGGTCCCGCCCGGCTGGGAGGTCGAGTGGCTGGGCCGCACCTGGACCCTCGCGGTGATCGTGCCGCTCGTGGTGGTCGGCGCCTTCCTGGCGCTGGTCGCGCTGTACCCGTTCATCGAGGAGTGGCTGAGCGGCGACTCCCGCGAGCACCACATCCTGGACCGGCCGCGCAACGTCCCGACCCGCACCGGGATCGGCGTGGCAGGCATGGTGTTCTACGCGGCGCTCTGGGGTGCGGCGAGCGCCGACCTGGTCGCCACCCACCTGCACATCGGGCTGGAGGTGGTGGTGCACTCCTTCCAGGCGCTCGTGGTGCTCGGCCCGGTCGTCGCCTTCGTCCTGACCAGGCGGGTGTGCCTGGCGCTGCAGAAGAAGGACCTGAGCATCCTGCTGCACGGCTACGAGACGGGCCGCATCGTCCGGCTCCCCGGCGGCGAGTACGTGGAGGTCCACGGCGCGGTCGACGCGCACGAGCGCTACCGGCTCGCGGGCCCGGAGGCGGTCACGCCGTACGCGGCGCACCCGGACGGCGACGGGCACCTGCGCCTGCTCGACCGGGCACGGGCGCGGGCGTCCCGGTTCTTCTTCGAGGACCGGCTGACCCCGCTCCCCCCGGACAGCGCGCCGGCGGCGCTCGGCGACGGCGAAGGGCGGTCGGATGCGCGAGCGGCGTCGACGGCGGGAGCGGCGTGACCACGCCCGCCTGACCGCGGCTCTGTGCGACGCGCTGGGGACCGGGGACGCGTGCGCGGTCGCGCGCGTCCTCGGTCCCGTGGCGCGGGTCGTGGTGGACACGGGCCGGGCGGGACTGCGGGCCGGGCCGGCGCTCGCCGCGGACCCCGCGGCGCACCTGGTGGTCGTGCTCGGGCTCGCGGAGGGCCTTCAGCTCACCGTCCGCTCGGTGAACGGCGCTCCGGGCATCGTCGCGCGCCGCGACGGCGCGGCCACGGCCGTCGTCGTCGCGTCGGGACGCCCGGGGGCGGCGTCGACCGTGTGGGTCGTGGCGAACCCCGAGAAGCTGCGCGAGTGGTGAGCCGCGCGCCCGCCCGATCACCGCTTCCTCAGGATGCCGGACACCCCCGTCACGAAGAGGCCGAGCAGGCTCCACGCCGTCAGCTTGATCAGGGTGATGAGGGCGCTCAGCCACAGGTCGCGCTCACCCACCACGCCGCCGACTGGCCGATGCGGGGTACGCGGTGGGCGCGAGATCGCTGGACCCCGTCGTGAGGGTGACGACGCTCTCGTCCGGCGCGGCGGGGGTCGGGACGACCGTCGAGACGGCGGTCTGCTGCTCGATGGCCGCATCGCAGTCGGTCGGCGAGAACGCCCCGAGGTTCGCCGTGATGAGGATCGTCGTCGCGAGCCACAGGCCGGCGAGCCGCACGAGGGCGAGCTGCGAGTAGTAGCCGTGCCCGATCGTGATCTTCGTGACCGTGCGCCACACCATGGCCGAGCACCGGTTCGCCAAGTGCCGGAAGAGCCGGTCCGTGGCCTCGTACTTGAGTCGACGCGCCTCGGATTCGCGTCCCGCGTTCTCGAACACCGCGGCCACCGCCATCCACGACTGGATGCCGAAGGTTCTCCTGCGGCGCTTCGTCTGGGCATCGGCGCCCTGCCCGTCGACGAGCGAAAAGTGGTTGTCGATGCGGGCGTGCGCCAGCCGGACGCTCCGCATCCAGGAGCCGTCGATGTGCACGTCCCCCGCCCGCACCGAGGTCATCCCGAGATCGCCCTCGATGCGCACGCCGGTCATCCGGACCGCGACGTCGAGCGTCGCGAAGTCGAGGTCCAGCTCACCGTCGATGCGGAGGCCGCGCACGAGCAGCCCGTTCGGGTCGCACCGGCCCGCACGGTCGAGCAGGGCCTCCCGCACAACCTCCGCCCGCACGCCGACCGACGGAACATGGCTGAACCGGTTCAACCGGGAGATCACCCGGTAGTCCCTGGCACGGGGCGTGAAGTCCAGCGTCTGACCGGTCGCGATCCCCGCCCGCAACAGCTCCGCCCATCCTGCATCGGTCAGCGTCCCCGCGATCGCGGCGTCCACCGCGTCCCTGATCTCCGTCACGCGAAGGACACTATGGGTGCCCCCGCAGCGGGCCACCCAGCACCCCCACCAGTTCGGGGTCGGCATCCCCTCGACTGGGGTGAGTCGGCCGGCGCGGATTTCGATAGCGTCGCCATCCATGGGGGATGTTCCGGCCGATGCGGCGAGGCCTGCGCGTGCGCGCACCGACTTCGCCGGCATCAGCGCGCTGTCGTCGCGGCCCGCCGGTTACGCCGTGGCCCTCAAGTGCCTCGACGTACAGCAGGCCGCCGAGAAGCAGGATCCGTCGCTCAGGACCGAGGAGCGCGTGATCCTGCACGGCGATGCGTGGTCGTGGTACCGGGGCGCGCTCGGCGAGATCGCGGTCGGCGCGCTGTTGCGGGAACTCGGGCCGGAGTGGTTCGTCCGGCACTCGGTCCCGATCGGCACGGGGACGAAGGACGTCGACCACCTGGTCATCGGGCCAGGCGGCGTGTTCGCGATCAACACGAAGCACCACGCAGGTGCCGGGGTCTGGGTGGGCGACCGCCTGATGCGCGTGAACGGCGCCAACAAGCCGTACCTTTCGGCGGCCCACCGCGATGGCGCCGACATCGGCCGCCGGCTCGCAGCGAAGACCGGCTTTCCCGTCCCCGTCACCCCTGTCATCGCGCTCGTCGGCGCCGCATCCCTCACCGACGCGCGCTCGCCCCAGGACCGCTCGATCGCGGTGGTGGACGCGCGATCGCTGGTCGCGTGGCTGACGGCCCGATCCACTCCGCTCACCACCACGAGGCTCGATCTCATCACGCTCGCCGCCGAGGAACCGGGGACCTGGCACGTCGATCCGCGAGCGGCCGACACCCTCCGGGTTATGCAGCGATTCGAGCGCCTCGTCGCGAAGGTCGGGTTCCCCGAGCCCGGCCCGAGCCCACGGACGTCCGCACCACGGCCCAAGCGAGGCCCCGCGCGACGGCCGGCCGGCTGCAACAGGCCGACCGGACGCGCCGTCCTGCTGGACCTCCTTCGCCTGTGGGCCGTCGCGGGAACGGTCCTCGTGGGCATCCTCATCCTGCGCGCCATCGCGAACCAACCGTGCTCGCCCCCGGCGGGATGCGTCCTCCCGTCGGTCTACGCCGCCTGGAAGCCGCTCCTCATCCTGGCCGGCATAGCGTTCAGCGGCATGGCGATAGCCGGAACTGTCCTCGGTGCGATGCGAGCGGCCGCCCGAGCGCTCGGCAAGCGCTGAACGCTTGGTGCGCCGCCCGCTACCCACCCAACTGCCCGCGGATCAGCGCCACGATCTCGTCGCGCACGCGGTCCGACTTCTTCGACCAGATCGGCGTGAAGAGGCTCGCGGAGATGCCGATCTCGATCCGGCGTCCGTCCTCCGCGGTGAGCACGAGCGAGCTGGGATGGGCGCCGGCGTCCATCCCAGGCTCCACGGCCACGATCGTCGCCATCGGCACCGCGCCCGCCGCCCCGTTCACGGTGTCGGTCGCGTAGCCGATCAGCTTGCCGGCGAGCTTCCCGAGCTGAGCCAGCCCGTCGGGGAGGAACTCGATCCCGTCGTTGAGCAGCTTCGACGCCATCCCGACATCGATCGGACGGAACAGCAGGCGCTGGTCCGTGACGACGAGCATCCCGCCGACCAGGGACTGGCCGCCCTTCAGGTAGGCGGCCTGCTGCTGGCGCAGGACGCGTTCGCCCGGCAGCAGCGGCACGTCGACGTAGCCGTCGTCCCGCGGGGCGAAGATCCCGGTCATCGGGTGCCCCTAGTACACGTCCGCATCGCAGAACGGGCATCGGTACGGGCCGTCGGGATGCATCTGGTCCTTGAAGACCGTGTGGCCGTTGGTGCAGGACGCATCCAGCTGCCAGTTCCCCGTGCGCGTCTTCGACGCTTCCGTCCGGAACATCAGAAGTCGTCCGTTCCGACGAATTTTGCCTCGATGGAGTCTGCGGCTCCGATGACGAAGTGCAGTGGAGCGTCGAAGTCGCCGGCATCGAGGTCGGCGAGCGGGACGGAGTGGCGGAGGGTGAGCGTGTCCGAGTAGGCGACCAGTCCGCCGACCACGTACTCGGACGCCTCCCGGAGGAGGGCGTTTAGGTCGACCGTGCCGAGGGTCGCCACCGGAGAGGCGATCGTCGCGAACTCGACGCCGGAGCCGGTGACGCTCTTCTCCACGAGGACGATCTGCGAGCGGCCGTTGCCCGTGTCGAAGAGCAGCTTGATCAGCGTCCCGTCATCGGACGTGATCGTGTATCCGGAGGCGATGTACTGCTTGAGCTGGTCCCAGGAAGCCATGGGTGTTTCCCCCGATCATGTTATAAATGAGTTTTGCTCGACTGGTACGGCCACACGCTAGCGGCGCGCCGATGCTGCGACTGTCCCCACTTCAGGGGTCACGAATCGGGTGAATCCGTGCTACATTCACCCATATGGGTGAATATCAAGCAGCAACACTGGACCGGGTTTTCGGGGCGATCTCCGACCCGACCCGGCGGGAGATCCTGAACCGGCTCGCCGCGGGCGACGAACGCGTCACCGACGTCGCCAGCACATTCACCATCTCCCTCAACTCGGTCTCCAAGCACGTGCGCGTGCTCGAGCAGGCAGGGCTGGTGACCCGCAGCATCCAGGGCCGTAACCACGTGCTGTCGCTCAACGCCGACCCGATGTCCGAGGCCGCCGCGTGGCTCGACCACTACCGCGCGTTCTGGACCGACCGCCTGGCCGCCCTCGACCGGTTCGTGACCGGGTCCGGGGACGGCTCGGCGTCCGGCTCGGCATCCGGCTCGTCAACGGAGGACGCCCGATGATCGCCCCGCTCGTCGTCTCCCGCCTCATCGCCGCCGCCCCGGAGCCGCTGTTCGACGCGTGGCTCGACCCCGAGGCGCTCGCCGTGTGGATGCGTCCCGGCGCCGCGACCCACACGGATGTCACGGCGGATCCCCGCGTCGGCGGCGAGTTCCGCATCGTCATGCACAACCTGGACGCCCCGATCGTGCACAGCGGAACCTACCTGACCATCGACCGTCCGCGCCGCCTGGCATTCACCTGGCGCTCTCCCGTCACCGAGGACGCGGACACCCTGGTCACCGTCGACTTCGAGCCACGCGCCTCCGGGACCGAGGTCGTCATCACCCACGAGCGCCTGCCGCACGACCCGTCGGCCGACGCCCACCGCGACGGCTGGACCGACTGCCTCGCCGGGCTCGCGGCCTTCGCGAGCGACGCCACCACCGACGCCACCACCGGATCCACCACCCGATCCACCACGAAAGGACACTGAAATGGTCGACATCCTGCACCAGGTGGGCGTCAAGGACGCCTCCGCCGACGACGCCTACCGCGCCCTCACCACCCTCGACGGCCTCTCCGGCTGGTGGACCGAGAACACCTCGGGCGACCCGTCCCTGGACGGCGTCATCCGGTTCCGCTTCGAGCCGGGCGACATCGACATGAAGGTCGTCGCCCTCGACCCCGCCTCGCGCGTCCGCTGGGAGGTCGTGGACGGCCCGGCCGAGTGGATCGGCACCCACGTCGACTTCGCGCTGGAACCCGACGGCGAGTACACCCTGGTCCGCTTCCGCCACGAGGGCTGGGCCGAGCCGGTCCCGTTCATGCACCACTGCACCACCAAGTGGGGCGTCTTCCTGCTCAGCCTCAAGTCCCTCCTGGAGACCGGGAGCGGCGCCCCCGCCCCGCGCGACACCAAGATCGACTCCTGGAACTGAGGCCGCTGCGTCACACTGGCAGGGTGACCACCACAGAGCGCACCCTCCTCCTCCTGCGGCACGCCAAGTCGGACTGGTCGGGGTCCGTCGCCGACCCCGACCGGCCGCTGGCCGAGCGCGGCCGCGGCCAGGCTCCGCTCGCCGGGCGCTGGCTCGCGGGTCGGGCCGACCCGATCGACCTGGCAATCGTCTCCCCCGCGGAGCGTGCAAGGGAGACCTGGGAGCTCGCGTCCGCCGAGCTCCCGTCCGCTCCCTCCGCCCGCGTCGACGAGCGCGTCTACGCGGCCTCCGCGGACCGGCTCCTGAGCGTTCTGCACGAGGTCCCGGACGAGGTCCGTACGGTGCTCCTGATCGGCCACAATCCCGGCATGGAGCAGCTCGCCTCGCGCCTCGCGGGCGAGGACCTGATCCTGCGCACCGCGGGCATCGCGGAGTTCGGCGTGACGGGAGCGTGGTCCGGTGTCGGCCGCGGGCCGGCCGTGCTCCGCGCGGCGGGCCGCTCGGACGGGCGGACGCTCGGCTGAACCCGCCCGCGCCGCGGTCCCCTCCGCGCCGGTCGATGTCCGCGGTCTCTGCGACCATCCTCGTGAGACACGACCGATCGGAGAGTGGGATGCGCGGCGAGGCGACCGTCCTGCACGCTGACCTCGACGCGTTCTACGCGTCGGTGGAGCAGCGCGACGCGCCGCAGCTGCGCGGCCGACCCGTCATCGTCGGCGGCGGCGTCGTGCTGGCGGCGAGCTACGAGGCGAAGGCGCGCGGGGTGCGCACCGCCATGGGCGGAAGGCAGGCGAGGGAGCTGTGCCCGGAGGCCGTGATCGTCCCGCCGCGCATGGACGCCTACTCGGCGGCGAGCAAGGCGGTCTTCGCGATCTTCCGCGACACCACCCCGCTCGTCGAGGGGCTGTCGATCGACGAGGCGTTCCTCGAGGTCGGCGGTCTCCGGCGCATCGCCGGCTCCCCCGAACAGATCGCGACCCGGCTGCGCGCGCGGGTGCGCGCCGAGGTGGGCCTGGCCATCTCGGTCGGGATCGCGCGCACCAAGTTCCTCGCCAAGGTCGCCAGCGCGGTGAGCAAACCCGACGGCCTCCTGCTCGTCGAGCCGGAGCGGGAGGAGCAGTTCCTGCTGCCGCTCCCGGTGGAGCGGCTGTGGGGCGTCGGCGCGGTCACGGCCGAGAAGCTGCACCGGCTCGGGATCCGCACCGTCGGCCAGCTCGCCGAGCTCGAGGAGTCGGCGGCCGAGCGCCTGCTCGGGAAGGCGAGCGGCGCGCACCTGCACGCGCTGGCCCGGCTGCGCGACCCGCGGCCCGTCGACTCCACGAAGCGCCGGGGATCCATCGGCTCGCAGCGTGCACTCGGCAGCCGCCCGCGCACGGCCGACGAGCTGGACGTCATCCTCACCCAGATCCTCGACCGGCTCGCCCGCCGCCTCCGCGACGGCGACCGAACCTGCCGCACGGTCGTGCTGCGCCTGCGGTTCGGCGACTTCGCCAAGGCCACCCGCTCGCGCACGCTCGGCGCGCCGACCGACCGCACCTCCGTCCTGCTCACCGTCGCGCGGGGCCTGCTCGCGGCCGTCCAGCCGGAGATCGCCGCGCGCGGCATCACCCTGATCGGCGTCTCGCTGTCGCACCTGGGCCGTTCCGACACGTTCCAGCCCGAGCTCCCGATCGAGTGGGAGGACGGAGCGCGCCTGGACACCGTGCTCGATGCCGTCCGCGACCGGTTCGGCGCGTCGTCGGTCGCCCGCGCCACACAGCTCGGCCGCGACCCTGGCTGGTCGACGCCCCTCCTTCCGGAGCACCAGTGACCGCTGGGCCATTAGGCTGGCGGGGTGAGTCTGATCGATCCGCGCGAGGCCGAAGCACGTAAGACCGCGGACCTTCAGGGCGCGCCCGCGGCGCTCGCGGCGACCATCGTCGCCGGCCTCTGCGTGCTGCTGTCCGCCGCCCTGATCGGCTTCGCGGCCGCCGCCGTCTTCGACCAGTTCCGCATCACGAGCATCAACAGCGTCTTCAGCAGCTGGGACACCCGCATCCCCGTCGCCGTCCGTGGCTGGGGGCTCCCGCTCGGGATCATCGCGAGCATCTTCTCGACGGCCCAGTACGCGAAGTGGAATCACCGCTTCACCGGCAGGAGCACGTCCTTCGCCGGCCTCGGCCCGCTCACCATCATCCTGCTGGGCCTGACCGCCGGGATCTGGCTGGCGACGACACTGTGGACCGAGCCGGACGCCGTCGGCGTCGCCGTGGACCCGACCTTCTCGCGCGATGAGCGCTGGGACGTCGGCGCCTGGGTGCTCTACTCCGCGAAGTGGTGGCTCCCTGGTCTGTTCGCGCTCCTGACCGTGCTCAGCCTGGTCGGCCGCCTCGCCTCGGGCCGACAGCGCTCCCGTCGCTCCGCGACCGTCGAGCAGCTCCTGGAGACCGGCGCCCTCGTCGACGCGGAGGTGCTGCAGGCCCCGCTGCCGGTGGCGGAGGCCTCCCGGATGGCGGCGACGCTCCTGGTCTCGTTCACCGACCGCCAGCAGAGCACCCGCTTCGTCCGCTGCACCGCCCTGCTCCGAACGAGCCAGCTCCCGCCGGTCGGCGCGCACGTGCCCCTGCTCTTCGATCCCGCGGCCCCGGGCGACGTGAAGCGGATCTTCCTGTCGCCGACCGGGGGAACGTCCCCGGAGGACTTCCAGCCCGTCACCGCGGCGCGCTGACCGCGTACGCCGGACGGCCGCCGCGCGCTCAGTAGTCTTCGCGCCGGTCCGCCTCGGCGTCGGCCACCGGCTCCACCTCGGCCAGCTCCCGCAGCGCCGCCCGCAGCTGCAGGGTCAGCCACTCGGCCGTGACGTCGCCCGGCGCGAGGGCGTCCAGCTGCGCGAGGCGTTCCGTCGCCGATCCTCGAAGGTCGTCCATGTCCGTCCCCTCCTTCCTCACATCGTCTG
The DNA here is from genome assembly GCF_051955155.1 of Leifsonia sp. Classification (NCBI taxonomy): domain Bacteria; kingdom Bacillati; phylum Actinomycetota; class Actinomycetes; order Micrococcales; family Microbacteriaceae; genus Leifsonia; species Leifsonia sp. The sequence continues at coordinate 1,926 of NZ_JBQCGZ010000016.1, read as the reverse complement.
CCGCATCCCGCCGTCGATCACCACGTCGGCGCCGGTGAGGTTGCCGAGCACCGGGCTCGCCAGCATGACCACCAGCGCCGCCACCTCCTCCGGCGTCGTGAACCGGCCGGTGACCATCGCCTGCTCCGCGCCGCGCCGGACCTCGTCCGGCGTGCCGCCGCCGGCCGCGGACACGGTCTCCGCCACTCCCCCGTTCCCGAGCCAGAGCGCGGTGGCCACCGGCCCCGGACTGATCGAGTTGACGCGGATCCCACGCGGCCCGAGCTCCTTGGACAGCGACTTGGAGAAGCTGAGCGCCGCCGCCTTCGCCGCGCTGTAGTCCATGACCAGCGGATCGGCGAGCATCGAGTTCTCGCTGGCGATCGTGACGATCGCCGCCCCGTCCGGCATCTTCTCGAGGAGCGCGCGGGCGACGCGCACCCCGGCGAGCGCGTTCAGCTCGTACGTCCGAAGCCAGTCCTCGTCCGTGATGGACGCGAACCCGCCCGGCCGCGGAGGCGCCGACCCCACGTTGTTGACGAGCACGTCCACCCGCTCGACCTGGTCGCGGAGCCCGTCGATCTGCGCGGGATCCGAGAGGTCGGCGGCGACGAACCGGAACCGCTCGCCACCGGCGAGCTCATCGGTCTCCGGCGTGCCGGAGCGGGCGACCCCGACGACGGAGGCGCCCTCGGCGAGCAGGGCGCGGGCGGTCGCGAGCCCGATGCCGCGACTGGCCCCGGTGACGACGGCGGTGGTGCCGGTGAGGTGTAGGTCCACGCGCGCGACTATGCCGGTTCGCGCGCGGGGTGGCAAGGGGTCACGGGCAGACGCGGACGCTGTGCCCTTCGAACGTCACGACGTCGCCGACCTGCAACTGCCGCCCGCGCCGCCGATCGACCTCGCCGTTCACGGTCACTTCCCCGTCGACGATGGCCTCCTTGACGTCGCCGCCGGAGTCGAGGAGCCCCGCGAACTTGAGGAACTGCCCGAGGCGGATCATGTCGCCCCCGATCGGGACGTCTTCGATCGGTGCGGAGCTGGTCATTCCAAAATGCTAGCCCGCCCAGTAGCCTCCGGGGAGAACGCCCCGCGTGGATCAAGGGAGACGACGCGATGAGACCCCTCCGCTACGCCATCAACGTCACACTCGACGGCTGCGTCCACCACGAGGCCGGCCTCCCGCCCGACGAGGAGTCGATGCGCTTCTGGACCGCCGAGCTGCAGCGAGCCGACGCCCTGCTCTTCGGCCGCACCACCTACGAGATGATGGAATCCGCCTGGCGCCGCCCGGCCTCGGGAGCCTGGCCCGACTGGATGGACGCCTGGCAGCTCCCCTTCGCCGAGGCGATCGACACCGCCAGGAAGCACGTCGTCTCGAGCACGCTGGCCTCGGCGGAGTGGAACGCCGACCTGCTGCGCGGTGACCTCAAGGAGGCGGTCCTGGGGCTCAAGAGCGAGCCGGGCGCCGGCCTCTTCGTCGGGGGCGTGACGCTCCCCCTCGCCCTCGCCGACCTGGGCCTGATCGACGAGTACGTCTTCGTCGTGCAGCCGATCCTCGCGGGCCACGGCCCGACGCTGCTGGCGGGGCTGCGCGAGCAGATCCGGCTGGAGCTGGTGGAGCGGACGGACTTCCGGTCCGGGGTGACAGCGCTGCGGTACCGGCCGGTCCCGGCCGGCGGCTGACCTCGACGCCGCGGTTCCGGCGCCCCGCGCCGCCGTCAGACCCGCTGCAGCAGCGGCCCCAGCCGCTCGGCCGTGTCGCCGACGAGGCCGAGCAGCCCGTCCCGGTCGGCCAGCCGCGCGGCGGGGACGGCCAGGGCCAGCCCGGCGACCAGGCGCCGGTCCGGCGACCGGACCGGGATCGCCAGGCAGCCGAACCCGGGGGTGAGCTCGCCCTCCTGCGTCGTGTACCGCGTCGGCGACGGAACCGTCGCCGACGCCTGC